>NZ_JBHVFF010000062.1:0-33158 GCF_042801895.1 Streptomyces sp. NPDC057543
GTGGTGGGGGGCGTGGGTCTGCTGCCGTCGGGGTTGGTCTGGGCGCTCGCGGTCCAGATGCCGCCCGCGATCCGGCGCGGCAGGACGAGGCCGGCGACCGGGACGAACCAGGCGCCGACCGACCAGCCGGGCGACATCGGCCCGCTCAGCCCGCCCCGTCGATCCGCGCGGCCAGCGCCCGGAACTGGTCCCAGCTCAGCTCCGGCTTCCGCGGGTCCCACAGCTTCTGGCTGGTCGCCCGCAGCGGCATCCGGATGCCTTGTGCCACCTGCGCCGGGGTCTGCGCGTTCGGGAGGTCGCCCCAGACCGCGAACCGGCCGCCGAGGATCTGGCCGGAGTAGCCCGCCGGGACGGGCCGGGTGCCGCGCAGGACGAGCGGGGTCCACTGTTCGTAGATCCGCTTGCCCGTGGGGTAGAGGAAGTTGTTGGGCTGGCCCAGTACGTAATAGAGGAACTCGTCGTTGAGGTTCACCACGCGCCGCCCCTCGCGCAGATACTCCTCCGGCGGCCGGGCACCGTACTCCTTGCCCGTCCAGTACTCGACCTCGATGTCCTTGTCGGCGTGGACGACTCCGTCGCGGAAGAAGCCGTCGTTCCACGCCTTGGGTTGCTTGCCGTGCGGACGCACCACCGCCGCACGGTCGTTGAGCCAGCCGGTGGCGAGGTCCTTGATGCCGGCCCGCGGCCCGTACTTCTGCTGGGCGGCGCGTTGCAGCTGCGGGTACGAGGCGGCCGGGTCCCGGGCCATCAGCGCGAGGTATTCGTCGGCGCCGAGATGCCAGTAGCGGCCGCCGAACAGCTCGGTGAACTCGCCGAGGAGTTCGTCGATGAGCTTCGCCGCTCCCGGGTTGGAGATGTCGAGCGATCCGGGCGAGCGCACACCCGACACGTTGCGCAGCTGGAGGTCCGGGTGGGCCCGCAGGACCGCGCCCAGATGGCCGGGGGAGTCGAGCTCGGGGACGACCTCGATGTGCAGCCGGCCCGCGAGGCCGAGGATCTGCCGCACCTGCGCCTTGGTGAGGTGCTGCGGCGACACCACCTCGGGGTGGGTGTCGGACTGGATGCGGAACGCCAGGTCGTCGGAGAAGTGCAGGCCGAGCTGGTTGAGCTTGAGGTCGGCCATCTCGCGCAGCCGGTCCTCGATCCAGGCGACGCTGTAGAACTTGCGCGCGATGTCGAGGTTGAGGCCGCGCTGCGGCCGGTCGGGGCGGTCGCGCACCTCGCCCTCGGGCATGGCGCCGTCGGCGCGCACGGACTGTTTCAGGGTGCGGGTCCCGTAGAAGACACCGGCCTGGTCGGGTCCACTGATCGTGACCCGTCCGTCGTGGGTCCTGAGGGTGTACGACTCGGGGGTGCCCTTGCCCGGGGTGAGGGCCAGCTCCACGTCGCCCGCGCGGGCGGCGACGTCACCCCGGTAGTGGATCTTCAGCTCCTGGGCGAGCAGCTGCCCCTCGTCCGCGAGCGTCCCGCTGCCGGGTGCGATGACGACCCCGGCGGCCGGGCCGGGCCGCCAGCCGGGGCCGCGGGCGGCGATGTGTTCGCGTACGGCGGGGATGGTGCGGGGCGGGGTGGAGAGCGGGTAGCTCCGGGTCGGCGAGGGGGCGGCCGAGGAGCCCGAGGGGGTGCGGGACCCCGACTCCCCCGCGGGTCCGTTGTCGGAACTTTCCGACCAGACGACGACGGCGATCGTCGCGGCGGCCGCCGCGGTGAGGACCGCACCGGCCACGAGACTGCCGCGTGAGGGCGACATCGGTCAGAAACCTCCGGTGTGGGGGAAGGTGGGGCAGAAGAAAACAGAGCAGAAAATAACCAGACATAGAGGGCCAGTCGGGCATTCTCCTCGGCTCGCGGCCCCTCAGACGTTCCGAAACTCTCCCGTCCGGGTGAAGTTCGCGTATCCGACGGACGGCCGTTGCCCGACCTCGCTAGCTTTGAGGCACATTCGTCTCCCCTTCACCCTGCAACACTTCTTCCACTCCGCAACTCCCACTTCCTTCCGTAACTCTCCCTTCACCCTGCATCAGCCTGGGCTCACCCGTCCCGCCCCACTCCGGACGCCAGGCTCACCGATGCCGCTGATTCGAGGAGCCCCACGCTGTCCAGGTCCAGCGAGTCCCACGCCGACCTCCCGAAGCGACTGAGGCAACCGGCCACCCGGACGGCCGTACCCGTCCAGACGTCCGGACCGGCGCAGGGCCCGGCCGTCCACCCGGGCCTCGACCGCTTCAACACCGCGCCGACCGCCGAGGCGAAGGCCGCCCTGCTGAAGTGCTCCGGCAGCCGCCGCTGGGCCGCGCGGCTGGCCGCCCACCGCCCGTACCCGGACCTCGACGCACTGCTGGCCGCCGCCGACGAGGCGGGCTACGACCTGCCCCCGGCGGATCTCGCCGAGGCGCTCGCCGCCGAGGTCTCCCCCGGACTGCACCACGCCGCGCCGCACTCCGCCCATCTCGCGCTGCGGGCCGCGCACGCCGCGTACGAGTGCCGCTTCGGCCATGTCTTCGTGATCTGCCTGGACGGCTTCGAGCCCGCCGAACAGCCGGACCAGGTGCTCGCCGGAATCCGGGCCAGGCTGAGCCACGACCCCGACCAGGAGCGGGTGGTCACCGCGGAGGAGATGCGGCGACTCGCCCGGGGCCGCATCATCGAGCTGATATCGGGTTCATAACGGAACGGGGCCGGTCAGCCGTGTTCACCGGTCCGCTATAGCCCGTCCGTGGCAGTTTGATTGCCGCTTTGATCACACCAGAGGCCCCCGCGCGAACGAACCGACAAAGCGTCGCTACGATGGCCGGGGCCGGTGGACCGTACCCGGCCGGGTCAGACCGACAGTCAAGCCGGCCGGCCCCAATCCCCGCTCCCGGAGGGTTCTTCCGTGCCGGCTGGAACGCTGTACCGCGGCCGGGAAGGCATGTGGTCCTGGGTGGCTCATCGAGTCACCGGTGTCCTCATTTTCTTCTTCCTGTTCGTACACGTCCTGGACACCGCTCTCGTCCGCGTCTCCCCCGAGGCATACGACGACGTCGTGGCCACGTACAAGACGCCGATCGTCGCGCTCCTCGAATACGGCCTCGTGGCCGCCATTCTCTTCCACGCGCTGAACGGTCTTCGCATCGTCGCCGTGGACTTCTGGGCCAAGGGCCCGCGCTACCAGAAGCAGATGCTCTGGTCCGTCGTGGGCATCTGGATCGTGCTGATGGTCGGGGCCCTGTACCCCGTCCTCGGCCACGCCGTACGCGCAGTCTTCGGGAGCTGAGGCCAATGTCCACCGAGTCCTCCGCCACGATCGGCTCCGTCGAGGGCGTCTCCCTCTACGACGTCGAGAACCCGGCCCCGGTCATCGAGCCGCCGCGCACGCGGACCGGCAAGACCCCCAAGGGTTCGCGCACCAATTTCGAGATGTACGCCTGGCTCTTCATGCGCCTGTCGGGCATCGTCCTGGTCGTCCTGGTCCTGGGCCACCTGCTGATCCAGCTCGTGCTGGACGGCGGCGTCTCCAAGATCGGCTTCGCCTTCGTGGCGGGCCGCTGGGCCTCGCCGTTCTGGCAGCTCTGGGACCTGGCGATGCTGTGGCTGGCCATGCTGCACGGCGCCAACGGCCTCCGTACGGTCATCAACGACTACGCCGAACGGGACAACACCCGCTTCTGGCTGAAGATGCTGCTGTACACCGCCACGGTGTTCACCGTCCTGCTGGGCACGCTGGTGATCTTCACCTTCGACCCGAACATCCGCTAGGCGCCGGGCCAGAGGGACCAGAGGAAATCATGCAGATCCACAAGTACGACACCGTCATCGTCGGCGCCGGCGGCGCCGGTATGCGCGCGGCCATCGAGTCCACGAAGCGCAGCCGTACCGCCGTGCTCACGAAGCTCTACCCCACCCGCTCCCACACGGGCGCCGCGCAGGGCGGCATGGCCGCCGCGCTCGCCAACGTGGAGGAGGACAACTGGGAGTGGCACACCTTCGACACGATCAAGGGCGGCGACTACCTGGTCGACCAGGACGCCGCCGAGATCCTGGCGAAGGAGGCCATCGACTCCGTTCTCGACCTGGAGAAGATGGGCCTGCCGTTCAACCGCACGCCCGAGGGCAAGATCGACCAGCGTCGCTTCGGCGGCCACAGCCGTAACCACGGCGAGGCCCCGGTCCGCCGGTCCTGCTACGCCTCGGACCGCACCGGCCACATGATCCTCCAGACGCTGTACCAGAACTGCGTCAAGGAGGGTGTGGAGTTCTTCAACGAGTTCTACGTCCTGGACCTCCTGCTCCAGGAGGTCGACGGAGTCAAGAAGTCCGCCGGCGTCGTCGCGTACGAGCTGGCCACCGGCGAGATCCACGTCTTCCAGGCGAAGGCGATCATCTTCGCCTCCGGCGGCACCGGCAAGTTCTTCAAGGTGACGTCGAACGCGCACACCCTGACCGGCGACGGCCAGGCCGCCGCCTGGCGCCGCGGCCTGCCGCTGGAGGACATGGAGTTCTTCCAGTTCCACCCGACGGGCATCTGGCGCATGGGCATCCTGCTGACGGAGGGCGCCCGCGGTGAGGGCGGCATCCTCCGCAACAAGGACGGCGAGCGCTTCATGGAGAAGTACGCGCCCGTCATGAAGGACCTCGCGTCCCGTGACGTCGTGTCCCGCTCCATCTACACGGAGATCCGTGAGGGCCGCGGCTGCGGTCCCGAGGGCGACCACGTCTACCTCGACCTCACGCACCTGCCGCCGGAGCAGCTCGACGCCAAGCTCCCGGACATCACCGAGTTCGCGCGTACGTACCTCGGCATCGAGCCCTACACGGACCCGATCCCGATCCAGCCGACCGCGCACTACGCCATGGGCGGCATCCCGACCAACGTCGAGGGCGAGGTGCTGGCCGACAACACCACCGTCGTCCCGGGCCTGTACGCCGCCGGTGAGGTCGCGTGCGTCTCCGTGCACGGTGCCAACCGACTGGGCACGAACTCGCTGCTCGACATCAACGTCTTCGGACGCCGCTCGGGCATCGGCGCCGCCGAGTACTCCGCGAAGAACGACTTCGTCGAGCTTCCCGAGAACCCGGCGCAGATGGTCGAGCAGCAGATCGAGCGGCTGCGCAACTCGACGGGCACCGAGCGGGTCGCCACGATCCGTCAGGAACTGCAGGAGTGCATGGACGCCAATGTGATGGTGTTCCGCACCGAGCAGACCATCAAGACGGCCGTCGACAAGATCGCCGAGCTGCGCAAGCGCTACCTCGACGTGTCCATCCAGGACAAGGGCAAGCGGTTCAACACGGACCTCCTGGAGGCCATCGAGCTGGGCAACCTGCTCGACCTGGCCGAGGTCATGGCGACCTCCGCGCTGGCCCGCAAGGAGTCCCGCGGTGGTCACTACCGCGAGGACTACCCGAACCGCGACGACGTCAACTTCATGCGCCACACCATGGCGTACCGCGAGGTCGCGGCCGACGGCACCGAGTCGATCCGGCTCGACTACAAGCCGGTCGTCCAGACCCGCTACCAGCCGATGGAGCGTAAGTACTGATGGCTACCCCGACGATGGAAAAGGCCGGCCAGGCCGAGGCGGGCTTCGCCGACTCCCCGTACATCACGGCCACCTTCCGGATCCGCCGGTTCAACCCCGAGGTCTCCGACGAGGCCCAGTGGCAGGACTTCCAGGTCTCGATCGACCCGAAGGAGCGTGTTCTCGACGCCCTTCACAAGATCAAGTGGGAGCTGGACGGCACCCTGACCTTCCGGCGCTCCTGCGCGCACGGCATCTGCGGCTCCGACGCGATGCGGATCAACGGCAAGAACAGGCTCGCCTGCAAGACGCTGATCAAGGACCTGAGCCCGGAGAAGCCGATCACGGTCGAGGCCATCAAGGGCCTCACGGTCCTCAAGGACCTCGTGGTCGACATGGACCCGTTCTTCCAGGCCTACCGCGATGTCATGCCCTTCCTCATCACCAAGGGGAACGAGCCGACCCGTGAGCGTCTGCAGTCCGCCGAGGACCGCGAGCGCTTCGACGACACCACCAAGTGCATCCTGTGCGCCGCGTGCACGTCCTCGTGCCCGGTGTTCTGGAACGACGGCCAGTACTTCGGCCCGGCGGCGATCGTCAACGCGCACCGCTTCATCTTCGACTCGCGCGACGAGGGCGGCGAGCAGCGCCTCGAGATCCTCAACGACCGTGACGGCGTGTGGCGTTGCCGCACCACCTTCAACTGCACGGACGCCTGCCCGCGTGGCATCGAGGTCACCAAGGCGATCCAGGAGGTCAAGCGGGCGCTGATCACGCGCCGCTTCTGACCGCCACGGGCGCACCAGTCGCATCCGGGGCCCCGTTTTCCGCACGAACCGTGCGGGAAGCGGGGCCTCTTGCTGCGCCGTCCGGGACTTGACGGTACGGTCATGCGGAACCGGACACCGGTTCGCCACCCCCGGCGCAGCAAGGCCCGGGGCGCACAGGTTTTGATCGAGAGCGGGGAACGTTGAGCGATCCGAATCCGTACGCGGACGACTCATACAAGTGGGGGCCTCCCCAGCAGCCTGGCCATCCGCCCACCGTCGCGGACGGCCAGGCGCAAGGACAGCCCGGCCCGGGCACCGGGGCCTACGGCTACCCGCAGCAGCCCGGTCCGGCGGCCCAGCCCGGATACGGCTATCCCCCGGAGCAGGCGGGGCAGCCGACCATGCCGGGTTACGGCTACCCGCAGCAGCCGGGCCTGCCGCCCGGCGCAGGCGCGCCGATGCTGGCGTTCGGTGACATCACCGTCATGAACGACCAGATCGTGACACCGGCCGGCACGATGCCGCTCAAGGGCGCGGTGTGGACGGCCACGGACATGTCGCGCACCGAGGAGAAGATCCCGACGGTCGCGATCGTGCTCGCGATCATCTTCGCGCTGCTCTGCCTGATCGGTCTGCTCTTCCTTCTGATGAAGGAGAAGAAGACGACCGGCTTCATCCAGGTCTCGGTGACCAGCGGGGGCAGGCACCACTCGACGATGATCCCGGCGACCGGCCCGGAGACCTTCCAGATGGTGATGGCCCAGATCAACACGGCCCGTTCGATGAGCATCTGACGGACCAGCAGAGATGTCCCGTCTCCAGCACACCGTCACGGTCGCCGCGCTGGATCGAGACCTGCTCCACGCGTACGCCGGGCTGGTCTGCGACCTCGTCGAGTCCACCCGGGTCCGGGGCCAGGACATCGTGCTGCCCGACGGGCGGGCTCTGTACGGCCTGAGCCTGGTCAAGGGCCGCCATCTCGCACCGGGTGCCCGTTACGAGCCCCTCGGCACCGACACCGAGGGACTGGAAGCGACGGTGATACGGGAGTGGCGGCGCACCGGTGCGCTCGCCGTGGAGCAGATGATGTGGTCACCGGAGCTCAGCGCGCGGCTGGACGTGCGGCTGCGCACCCCCGAGCGCCCCGTGTCGCTGGAGATGGAGGGGCGGTTGCGGGGCCCGGAGGGGTCGGGTTCACTGCGCCGCCTGTCGGGGCGGGCGACGCTCGACCTGGCCGCCTGGTGGGCGGCTGCCGCGCTCGCGCCGGGGGCGCCCGCGGTGGCGCGCGCCCCTGCGGTGGTGCGACTGAAGCACCGGCTGGGCGTCGCGCGGCTGCATCTGAGGCCGCGGCCGGCGGAGGCGGGCCGGTGGTACGTCGATGTCACGCTGACCGTGCACGGCCGGTGGCTGCTCCGGCCGGTCGCCGCGTTCGCGCTGCTGCTCGCGGGCGTGCCGCTGCGGCGCGGCTTCCGGTCCTCGGTGGAGCGGGCGGCCGAGCGGTGGGACGAGGCGCTCGGCCGCGTACGGTCGATGGATCTGGACGAACTCCGGACGGAGCTGGCCGATCACGTGGCCAGGCACCCGGAGGACGAGACCGGTGAAGGGCGCGAAACGGGCTGAGCGCCCGGCACCTCGGTCCCACTCGGCGCCGCCCCGGTCCTCGGCGGCCACCATGATGCGGCGAAGCATGTCGTTGAGCAGCGCGCGTGCGTCCGCGTGACCTCGTACGCCCCATTGCTCTCCCTCGGCGCGATGCCGCTCGGCCATGCCCTGGCGCGGCCTGCCCCGCGACGGCGGCGGTGCCCGGCGTACGGCACTTCGACACACCCGACAAGCAGACGAACAGGCCACCGAGGTAGTGACTTGAACATGTTCAAAGACGGGTCTACAGTCCATGACAACAGCTTTTGAACGCGTTCAAGGGAGGGTGGGGCATGGACCTCACTGTTGTCGCGTACGTCATCTACCTACTCATCAGCGTGGCGCTCACCGTCTGGGTCGCGCGCACGCTCAGCCGCAACGGCAGGGTGTTCCTCGCCGATGTGCTGCACGGGAACGAAAAGCTCGCCGACGCCGTCAACCACCTGCTGGTGGTCGGCTTCTACCTGGTCAACCTCGGCTTCGTCACCCTCTACCTGAGGAACGACAACGGAGTCACCGACGCCCGCGGGCTCTTCGAGGCGCTCTCGGTGAAGCTCGGCGTGGTCCTGCTCGTCCTCGGCGTGCTGCATCTCGGCAACGTCTACGTGCTCAACAAGATCCGCCGCCGCGGTCTGATGGAGCGCGAGCAGACCCCGCCGGTGCCGCCGCAGGGCTGGACGGGGCCGGGCAACGGTCCGTGGGCCGCACCCGCCGCCAAGGCCTGAGCCCGCCATGGCGATCGGAACCGGCGGGCAGCGGCTGTCCGTCGAACGGCTCACGGTGCTGTACGACGCGCAGTGCTCGCTCTGCGTCCACCTGCGCCAGTGGCTGCTGAAGCAGCGTCAGCTCGTCCCGCTCGACCTCGTCCCGGCCGCCTCCGAGGAGGCGCGCCGCCGCTTCCCCGGGCTCGACCACGCCGGGACGCTGGAGGAGATCACGGTGATCGGCGACGGGGGGCAGATCTACCGCGGGACCGACGCGTGGATCGTCTGCCTCTGGGCGCTGGCCGAACACCGGCCCAGGTCCCACTGGCTGACCACCCCGGCGGGCCGTCCGTTCGCCCGGGCGACCGTGCTCGCCGCCGCGAAGTACCGCTCGCTGACCGCGGCGCCGTGCGGTGACGGGGACGGGGACGGCGCCTGTGCAGTCCCCGGAGCCGGCGACTGACCGGGGCGGATACCCTCGGGGCTGTGGTGAAGGAAGCGAAGGACGTGAAGGAAGTCAAGGCTCCCAAGAGCGAGCAGACCCGCACACTCATCCTCGAAACCGCGCTCCGGCTCTTCCAGGAACGCGGCTACGACAAGACGACGATGCGGGCGATCGCCCAGGAGGCCGGCGTCTCCGTCGGGAACGCCTACTACTACTTCACGAACAAGGAACATCTCGTCCAGGGCTTCTACGACCGGCTCGCCGCCGAACACGAAGCGGCGGTGCAGCCGGTCCTGGACGGCGACAAGGACCTCGCGGTGCGGATGCGCGGGGTCCTGCTCACGTGGCTGGACGTGGCGGAGCCGTACCACCGCTTCGCCGCCCAGTTCTTCAAGAACGCCGCCGATCCGGAGAGCCCGCTCAGCCCGTTCTCGGCGGAATCGGTCGCGGCCCGCGAGGCGGCGATCTCCATCCACCGGCGGTGCCTGGCCGGCTCCGACACCAAAACCGACCCCGAACTGGCCGAGCTGCTACCGCAGCTGATGTGGCTGATACAGATGGGCCTGGTGCTGTTCTGGGTGTACGACCGGACCGAGCGCACCGAACGCAGCCGCCGCCTGGTCGAGCGCGCCGCCCCGATCGGTGCCCGCGCCATCGCGCTCTCCCGGTTCCGGGTGCTGCGGCCGCTGGTGCGTCAGATTCACGAGGTGCTGGAGGAGTTCCTGCCCGGCGCCGCGAAGCGCCCGGCCCGTGAGGCACCGGACCAGACGGGCGCCTGACCCGACGGCCCTTCCGGACCCGACGGGCGCCGGGTCCGGCCCGGCGGGCCCGTCAGAGCCGCCTCAGCTCCCACAGCCGCCAGAGGCCGGTGCCGTCCGAGAGGTACTGCGAACCGGAGACATCGGTCGTGCTGAGGACGTAGTCCTTCTTCTGCCACAGCGGCACCAGCGGCACGTCCTCACCGACGAGCGCCTGAAGCTCCTTGTAGTCCGCCGAGGTACGGCCTCGGTCGCTGTACTGCAGCGTGGCGGCGATCAGGGCGTCGATCTTCTTGCTGGAGTAGCCGTTGTGGAGGCTGCTGTCGCGGCCGACCAGCGGCTGGCTGAAGGTGTCGGGGTCCGGGTAGTCGGGGAGCCAGCCGACGGTGTACGCGTCGTACTTGCCGGCCGCGTAATCCTTCTGGAACTGCTTCCAGTCGACGGCCTTGACCGAGACCTTGAACAGTCCGGACGCCTCCAGCTGGCGGCGCAGCTCCGCGGTCTCCTTCGCGTACGTCTCGTCGCCGCCGCGGTAGCCGTAGGTGAAGTGCAGCGGCGTCTGGACGCCGGCCTCCTGCATCAGCTTCTTGGCGCGCGCGAGGTCGGGCGCGGGGTAGGCGTCGAAGAACGGTGTGCTGTGCCCGATGTAGCCCTGCGGGATCAGCGAGTAGAGCGGTTCGACCGTGCCCTTGTAGATGTCGGTCACCAGGGGTCCGCGGTCGATGATCGAGGCGATGGCCTGCCGGACCTTCTTGTCGGCGAACGGGGAGCCGGCGCGGACGTTGAAGACGAGGTTGCGGATCTCGGCACTGTCCGCCTCGGTGACGCGCAGATCGGGATCGCCCGGGTTCAGCTCGGCGAGTGTGGCCGGCGGCAGCTGGCGGTGCGTCACATCGACCTGTCCGGACTTCCAGGCCGCCAGCAGCGCGTCCGACTCCTTGTAGTAGTGCACGGTGACCGGAACGCCGGTCTTCGTCAGCGCACCCTTGTACAGGGGGTTGGGGACGAACTCGGCGAGTCCGCCGGGCTGGTACGACTTCAGGATGTACGGCCCCGAGCCGTCGACGCTGTTCCCGGACCGGAGCTTGTCCGCCGGGTACGACTCGCGGTCGACGATCGAACCGGCACCCGTGGCGAGCTTCTGCGGGAAGGTCGCGTCACGCTTGGACAGGTTGAAGGTGATGGTCCGGCCCTCGGTCACCACGTTCTTGAGGCTCGGGAACAGCACCCACGGACCGACATCTGTCTTGATCCTGACCATGCGTTCGATGGAGAACTTGACATCGGCGGCGGTGATCTTCCGGCCGTTGGAGAAGGACAGGTCGTCACGCAGCTTGCACTGGTACGTCTGGAGCTTCTGGCCGATGAACCCACAGCTCTCGGCGGCGTCGAGCTCGGGAACGGTCGCCCCGGACTTGAACGTCATGAGGGACTGGTAGACATTGCTGTACATCGCCCAGGAACCGGCGTCGTACGCACCCGCCGGGTCGAGCGAGGTGACTTCGTCGGTCGTACCGACCGCGATCGGGTCCTTGTTCACCTCGCCCGAGGGAAGCAACTGCCAGGCGCCGACGCCTGCGATGACCAAAACCGCGAGAATCGCGAGAATCCGTATTCGGATCGACCGCATTGACGTGCTCTCCCTTACCAGCCCCACCTCGGTGTTGCGCTCAGATACGCACATCACCGCATGCTCGCGCTCAGCCAATCACACGATTTTCACATCTGGAAGAGCAAATCAGAGACTCATAGCCTTTCGTTCGGCACTTGAAACCTTGAGTCCATCCACAGGGTCCGTAACCGGCCATCGACGGAGCGTCAGGCCTGCCGGGAGGCGAGCTCCACGACGGTGATGTCGGAGGGTGCGCCGACCCGTACCGGCGGGCCCCAGGCGCCCGCGCCGCGCGAGACGTAGAGCTGGGTGTCGCCGTAGCGGTCGAGGCCGGCGACCGTGGGATTGGCCAGCTCGGCCACCAGGTTGCCCGGCCAGAGCTGGCCGCCGTGGGTGTGGCCGGAGAGCTGGAGGTCGACGCCGTGGGCGACGGCGTCATCGATGACGACGGGCTGGTGGGCGAGGAGGACGGCGGCACGGGCACGGTCCCGGTCACCGAGCGCGCGGTCGAAATCGGGCCCCTGCCCCTCGCTCTCCCCGGCGACATCGTTGACACCCGCAAGATCGAATCCGGCGATCTCGACCCGGGCATTCTCCAAGGGATGGAGTCCCAATTCCCGTACATGATCAACCCATTGAGCAGCACCGGAGTAATACTCGTGATTACCGGTGACGAAGAAGCTGCCGTGGCGGGCGCTCAACCGCGCGAGTGGCTCCGCGGCCGGGCCGAGGTCGGCGACGCTTCCGTCGACGAGATCTCCCACGACGGCGACCAGGTCCGGCTGGGTCCGGTTGATCGTGTCGACGATCCGCCGGGTGTGGGCGCTGCCGAGGATCGGGCCGAGATGGATGTCGCTGACGACGGCGATCCGGAAGCCGTGCGCGGAGCGGGGCAGCTTGGCGAGCGGCACGGTGATCCGCTTGACCCGCGGCCCGCGCAGTACGCCGTACGTGCCGTAGCCGACCGTGCCGAGCCCGGCGACGGCGGCGGCGCCCCCGACGGCCCGCGCGACGAACAGCCGGCGCGTGGGTGCGGCGGGGCGGTGCTCCGGGGCGGCGGTGACAGCGACGAGGGTGTCGGCGGCGGGAACGGCGGCGGGCTCACTGCCGACGGCCGCAGTCACGACTGCCGATTCGGGCGCTTCCGCCACGGAAGGCCGATGCGCCCCGTCCGGCCCATTTGCGCGCTTCGCGAGAACCCGGCGCAGAATCGGCCGTACCGCCTCACCCACCAGCAGAGCCAGCGTCAGGTACAGCAGCGCGGCCAGCCACAGATAGCCCGGCCAGGCCAGCACCCGCTGGAGCCAGAAGGGCGCACCCGTACGGCCGGAAACCAGGGCGCCGACGCTCAGCAGCGGCAGGAGGTACGCGGCCACCGTGCCGGCTCCGCGCAGGGCACTGCCCGCGGCCGTCGTGTCGCCGACGAAGCGGCGCCACAGATAGCGGTGCACGCCGACGAGCAGGGCGAGCACCACGACCGCCGTCAGCGCGAGACCGGCCACTGCCATGTACGACTCCTCTGCCTGTCGTGCGGCCTGTCAGGCACGTTCTCGGCGCAGAGCCCTGACGCCACGGAACCCGATCACACCGACGGCCGTCCCCAGGAGAAAGGACGTGATGGCGAGCAGCAGATGCACCCAGAAGTACGCAGTCGGGTCACCCGCGTCGTCAAAGGCGAGTCCGCTGCCGTCCTTCCACAGGTTCTTGACGAAGGTGACCCAGATGAACCAGCTCCACACCCCGAACGCGAGCAGGAACCAGGAGACCGGGCGGCTGAGCTTCATGGTTCCAGTATCCCGCCCGCGCTCCGGCGGCCTCGCCCGGGGTGGGCTGTCCCGGCGGCTCGCACGGCGGGTCAAGCCGTCCGTATCCCCATCCACACCTTCGCCCTGTACGTTTCCGACCGTGCCCGCTCTGAAAAAGATCGCTTTTACGATCACCTCTGCCGCCTTGTTGTCCACTTTTGTCGTCGGCCCGGCGTCGGCGGTCGGCAAGGACACCTCCGACAACCAGCCGAAACCGCCCGCCGACATGTCCCAGGTCGGTGGCGAACTACTGGGCCGGACCGGCACGCAGGTGAAGCTGGGCCCCGGCGCCCCGGTACTGCCCGAGAAGCTCACGGGCAGGTCCTGGATCGTCGCGGACGCGGAGAACGGCCAGGTGCTCGCCTCGCACAACCCGCACTGGCGGCTGCCTCCCGCCTCCACCCTGAAGATGCTCTTCGCGGACACCGTGATGCCCGCGCTGCAGCCGAAGACCCGGACGTACACGGTGCAGGACGAGGACCTCGCGGATCTCGGCGAGGGCAGCAGCCTGGTCGGCGTCAAGGAGCACCTCAGCTACACGGTCCACGACCTGTGGCTCGGGGTGTTCCTGCGTTCGGGCAATGACGCGGTGCACGTGCTGTCCGCGATGTACGGCGGCGTCCCGAAGACCGTCGCCGACATGAAGGCGCACGCGCAGGAGTTGCAGGCGCTCGACACGAAGGTGGTGTCGCCCGACGGGTACGACGCCCCCGGCCAGGTCTCCAGCGCGTACGACCTGACGCTGTTCGCCCGCAGCGGCCTGCAGAAGGCGGACTTCCGGGAGTACTGCTCGACGGCCGAGGCGCAGTTCCCCGGCGCGGAGAAGAAGAACGGCAAGCGTCAGAGCTTCGGGATCCAGAACACCAACCGGCTGCTCACCGGCGCGGACGGTGTTGCCCCGTACAAGGGCATCGCGGGCGTCAAGAACGGCTACACCACCCAGGCCGGCAACACCTTCACGGGCGTCGCCGAACGCGACGGAAAGGTGCTGCTCGTCACCGTCATGAACCCCTCGTCCAAAGAGCCGCACGCCGTCTACAAGGAGGCCGCCGACCTCCTCGACTGGGGCTTCGACGCGAGCGGCAAGGTGACCCCGGTGGGCGAGCTGGTGCCGCCGAGGTCCGCCAGTACCGAGACGGACACCGGGCAGGGGAAGGGGCCGGCGGCGAACGGGAAGAGCGGTGGCAGCGACGGCTCCTCACCCGCCGCCAAGGCCGCCGCCGCGACCGGCGGGGGCGGCGGCATCGGGATCGCGCTGGGGATCGCCGGGGGCGTCCTGGTGCTGCTGGCCGGAGCGGTGTTCCTGGTCAACCGGCGCTGGCCGCTGCCGGACCTGGTGCGCCGCCTCCCTCGTCGCTGACGGTCGCCGCGCCCTTCCCGCTGTCCTCGCTGCTCCGCGTCGCCGTCCAGGCGGCGCAGAACAGCAGCAGCTTCGAGGTGAGGTTGATCCACAGCAGCAGTGCGACCGGCACGCCGAAGGCGCCGTACATGCTCTTCGCCGCGACACCCTTCATGTAGCCGCCGAGCAGCAGCTTGAGCAGTTCGAAGCCGATCGCGCCGATCACCCCGGCGACCAGCAGCCTGCGCCGCGGGGGCTCGACGCCGGGCAGCAGCGTCAGCAGGTAGAGCAGCAGCAGGAAATCGGCGAGGGCCGCCACGACCAGGGCGGCCACCTGCAGCACCACACCGCCCGCACCGTGGTCGGAGATGCCCAGCAGACCGGCGGTCCGGCCGACGGCTACGGAGCCGGCCGAGGAGATGGCCAGCGTCGCGAGCGCCGCCCCGCCGAGACCGAGCAGCAGCCCGACGTCCTTGAGCTTACGGATGACGGGATTGCCCTGGTCCACGTCGTCCATGCCCCACACGGCGCGCAGACAGCCCCGCATCGCTCCGATCCAGCCGACGCCGGTGAGGAGCAGCAGCGCACCGGCGACTCCCCCGACCGTGCCCGCGTGGGCCACCAGATCGCCGATGCCGAGCTGCTCGGAGATGCCCGGCACCTGCTCGGTGAGCTTGTTCTCGATGGTGTGGAGCTGCTCGGTGGAGAGCAGTGCGGCACCGATCGCCGCGCCGACCGCGATCAGCGGGAAGAGCGCCAGGAAGCTGATGAAAGTGATCGCGGCGGCGAGCCTGGCCCAGTGGACCCGTTCGAGCGCCTCGTACGAGCGCCAGGCGTGCGTCGCCATCAGCCGGGAGACGATCGGCCCGATGACAGGGAGGTTTTTCAGCCAGTCCATGACGTACGACTACCCTCCCGGGCGTGGAAAACCGGCGGTCCGTTCATCGCCGTACGGGCTGACACCCCCTCAGTAACCCATACCGGTGAGTGTTGTAACAAATCCCTCGAAAGGGTTTTCTCGGGCGATACGGTCACCGTCATGTCTGTCGACACCGTGTCCCTGACCGGCTGGGGCCGTACCGCTCCGACGACCGCCCTGCGCTTTCGCCCCCGTACCTACGAGGAGGCGGCGGCGACGGTACGCGGCTGCGGGCCCCGCGGCTCCATCGCCCGGGGTCTCGGCCGGGCCCACGGCGACGCCGCGCAGAACGCGGGCGGCTCCGTCCTCGACATGACCGCGCTGAACCGGATCCGCACCATCGACGCCGGGGCCGGCCTGGCGGTCTGCGACGCCGGGGTCAGCCTGCACCGGCTGATGGAAGTGCTACTGCCGCTCGGCTGGTTCGTCCCCGTCACGCCGGCCACCCGCCAGGTCACCGTGGGCGGCGCGATCGGCGCCGATGTCCACGGCCGCAACCACCACTTCTCCGGCTCCTTCTCGCGGCACGTCCAGGAGCTGGAGCTGCTGACCGCCGACGGCGAGATCCAGACGGTCCGGCCCGGCACCGACCTCTTCGACGCGACCACGGGCGGGCTGGGCCTGACGGGCGTGATCCTCTCGGCCACGCTGCGGCTCCACCGCGTCACCAGTTCATGGATGTCGGTCGACACCGAACGGGCCGTCGACCTGGACGACCTGCTGGCCAGGCTCTCCGCCGGGGACCACCGCTACCGCTACTCGGCCGCCTGGGTCGATCTCCTCGCCCGCGGCCGGGCCACGGGGCGCTCCGTCCTCACCCGGGGGGAGCACCTACCCCGGTACGCGCTCCCGCTGCGCGCCCGGCGCGCACCGCTCGCGTTCCGCCCGGGTCAGCTGCCCGCGGCGCCCGCCCTCGTACCGGAGGGGCTGCTCGGCCGCACGTCCGTCGCCCTCTTCAACGAGTTCCGGTACCGCAGCGCTCCCACGTACCGCATCGGCGAACTCCAGAGGCTGTCCACGTTCTTCCACCCCCTGGACGGCCTGCCGCACTGGAACCGGATCCACGGCCGAGCCGGATTCGTGCGGTACCAGTTCGTCGTCGGGCACGGTCAGGAGGAGGCGCTGCGCCGGATCGTTCGCCGGCTCTCGCAGCGGCGCTGCCCGTCGTTCCTCGCCGTCCTCAAGCGGTTCGGCGCGGGGGACCCCGGCTGGCTGTCGTTCCCGATGCCCGGCTGGACGCTCGCGCTCGGCCTGCCCGCCGCGCTGCCCGGCCTGGCCGGGTTCCTGGACTCGCTGGACGAGGAGGTGGCGGGGGCCGGGGGCCGGGTCTGCCTGGCGAAGGACTCCCGGCTGCGGCCCCAGATGCTGGCCGCGATGTATCCGCGGCTGGCCGAATTCCGGTCGCTGCGCGCCGAGTTGGACCCGAACGGGGCGTTCCGCTCGGACCTGTCACGCCGCTTGGCGCTGTGACGGCGGCTCCGGCGCTGTGATCACCATGCCGGCTGCGACCGCTGCGGCCGCTGCCGCCTTCTCCTGTCTTCCGCCCTCCTGTTCCCCTCGTCCGCCCTGTTCCCCTCGTCTGCAAGGAGCGTTCCCGTGAAGGACGCCTTCGGTGCCCCGCAGTCCCTGCTCGTTCTCGGTGGCACGTCTCGGATCGCGCTCGCCACCGCGCGCCGGCTGATCGCCCGCCGGACCCGTACGGTCTGGCTGGCCGGCCGCCCCTCCCCCGCCCTCGATTCGGCCGCCGCCGAGCTGAGCGCCCGGGGCGCCGATGTCCGTACGGTCGACTTCGACGCCCTCGACTCCGCGTCCCACGAGACCGCTCTCGGCAAGATCTTCACCGAGGGCGACATCGACATGGTGCTCCTCGCCTTCGGTATCGCGGGCGACCAGGAGCGTGACGAGGAGGAGCCGCTCTCCGCGGTCCGGGTCGCGCAGACCAACTACACGGGGGCCGTCTCCGCCGGGCTGGTGTGCGCCGGCGCGCTCCAGGCGCAGGGGCACGGCTCGCTGGTGGTGCTGTCCTCGGTGGCCGGCGAACGCGTCCGCCGGGCCGACTTCATCTACGGCTCCAGCAAGGCGGGCCTGGACGCGTTCACGCAGGGCCTGGGGGACGCGCTGCGGGGCACGGGGGTGCATGTGATGGTCGTACGTCCCGGAGTCGTACGACCGAGAACCGCGGTCCGCCCCGCGACGCTGCGGCTCACCGCGGCACGGTTCGCCGCCGCGCCGCTGGAGGCGTCGCCCCTCGTCACGACCCCCGACGAGGTCGCGGCGGCGATCGTGACGGGGCTGCGGCGGCGTTCGGAGACGGTGTGGGCGCCGGGGTCACTGAGGGTGGTGATGTCGGCACTGCGGCACGTGCCGCGCCCGCTGTTCCGGCGGCTGCCGGTCTGAGCGGGCGGCCACCGGGGCTCGCGGAGAAAGCGAGGGTGCCCAAGGAGCGGAAGGGACCGCTCAGGGCTGCAGAGAGGGCTCGTCCACGGAGGAGCCGCCCTGCGCGGGCACAGCAGGCGCGTCGTCCCCGGCACGGAACGGGAACTCGTTGATCTTGCGCCAGACGCTGTCCCGGCCCTGCTCGTACAGCGCGAAGGAGCCGCAGGTCCAGGCGGCCTCGTAGTCGGCGAGCTCCTCGTACGCCCGGTCCATCGCCTGCTCGGGGATGTCGTGCGCCACGGTGACGTGCGGGTGGTACGGGAACTGGAGCTCGCGCATCAGCGGCCCGGAGGTGTCCCTGACCCGCTTCTGCAGCCACATGCAGGCCGAGGCCCCTTCGACGACCTGGACGAAGACGACCGGCGAAAGGGGTCGGAAGGTCCCCGTGCCGGACAGCCGCATCGGGAAGGGGCGGCCGCCCGTCGCGATCTGGGCGAGATGCGCCTCGATCGCGGGCAGGTCGGCCGCCGCGGCCTCGGTCGGCGGAAGGAGCGTGACGTGGGTGGGAATGCCGTACGCGGCAGGATCCCCGAAGCTCGCGCGCCGCTCCTGGAGCAGGCTGCCGTAGGGCTCCGGGACCGCGATCGAAACGCCGAGCGTTACGGTCCCCACGTCGTTCTCCTCAATCCTCGATGTCGATGGTCCCCGGTGGTCGATGGTCCGGGGGCCGATGGTCCTCGATGATCGATGGCCCTTTTTCGGCCATCTGTCGGATCAACTTCCCGTCGCCAGTGTGACGCCTGCGACCGCGAAACCGCCAGGGTCCTTGGACTCAGTGCTTCGCGGGCAGAAAGCCCATCCGGTCGTACGTCCGGGCCAGGGTCTCGGCCGCGACGGAGCGGGCCTTCTCCGCGCCCTTGGCCAGGATCGAGTCCAGGGTCTCCGGGTCGTCCAGGTATTCCTGGGTGCGGGTGCGGAACGGTGTGACGAACTCGACCACGACCTCGGCGAGGTCGGTCTTGAGCGCACCGTAGCCCTTGCCCTCGTACTTCTGCTCCAGATCCGTGATACCGGTGCCCGTGAGCGTGGAGTAGATGGTCAGCAGGTTGCTGACGCCGGGCTTCTCGGTCCGGTCGAAGCGGATGACCGTGTCGGTGTCGGTGACCGCGCTCTTCACCTTCTTGGCGGTGGCCTTCGGCTCGTCGAGAAGGTTGATCAGGCCCTTCGGGGTGGCCGCCGACTTGCTCATCTTCGCCGACGGATCCTGAAGGTCGTAGATCTTCGCCGTCTCCTTGAGGATGTACGGGTCCGGCACGGTGAACGTGTCGCCGTAGCTGCCGTTGAACCGCTCGGCAAGGTTGCGGGTCAGCTCCAGGTGCTGGCGCTGGTCCTCGCCGACCGGGACCTGATCGGCCTGGTACAGCAGGATGTCGGCCACCATCAGCATCGGGTACGTGAACAGACCGACGGTGGTGCGGTCGGCGCCCTGCTTGGCGGACTTGTCCTTGAACTGCGTCATCCGGGACGCCTCGCCGAAGCCGGTGAGGCAGTTCATCACCCAGCCGAGCTGGGCGTGCTCGGGAACATGGCTCTGGACGAAGAGCGTGCAGCGCTCCGGGTCGAGACCGGCGGCGAGGAGCTGGGCGACGGCGAGCCGGGTGTTCGCGCGCAACTCCTCGGGGGCCTGCGGAATGGTGATCGCATGCAGGTCCACGACCATGTAGAAGGCGTCGTGGGATTCCTGCAGCGCCACCCACTGGCGGACCGCACCGAGGTAGTTGCCGAGGTGGAACGAGCCTGCGGTGGGCTGGATTCCGGAGAGCACGCGGGGGCGTTCAGAGGCCATGGGACCCATTGTCTCAGGTACGGAACCGATCTCCGGCAGCCGGTGGGGAAGGGATGCCCGAGAGGTGGGGAGGGCCGGCGGAGCCGTACCCGCGGCGGCCGGAGCCGTACCGGCGGTGGACGGGCGCGCCGTGATGTGAAGGTTTCCTCGCCAGGGTTCCGACCGACGATACAAAGTGGGCACCATCCCCTGCCCACGCCGCACGACGAACGGAGATCCCGTGTCGACCACGGAAACTGCCATCGCCTCCGCCGAGGCGCACAGCGCACACAACTACCATCCGCTGCCCGTCGTCGTCGCCTCGGCGGACGGAGCCTGGATGACCGATGTCGAGGGCCGGCGCTATCTCGACATGCTCGCCGGATATTCGGCGCTCAATTTCGGTCACGGCAACCGGCGCCTGCTCGACGCGGCCAGGGCCCAGCTGGAGCGGGTGACCCTCACCTCGCGCGCCTTCTATCACGACCGGTTCGCCGATTTCTGTACGCAGCTCGCCGAGCTGTGCGGCATGGAGACGGTGCTGCCGATGAACACCGGCGCGGAGGCCGTGGAGACCGCCGTGAAGACCGCCCGCAAGTGGGGCTACCGGGTGAAGGGCGTCCCGGACGGCATGGCGAAGATCATCGTCGCCTCGAACAACTTCCACGGCCGGACGACGACGATCATCAGCTTCTCCACGGACCCGGAGGCGCGGGAGGACTTCGGCCCGTACACGCCCGGGTTCCAGATCGTGCCGTACGGGGATCTGACCGCGCTCGCGGAGGCGATGACAGAGAACACCGTGGCGGTGCTGCTGGAGCCGATCCAGGGCGAGGCGGGGGTGCTGGTGCCGCCGCCCGGCTATCTCCCCCGGGTGCGCGAGCTCACCCGCGAGCGGAACGTGCTGTTCATCGCGGACGAGATCCAGTCGGGCCTGGGCCGGACCGGGAAGACCTTCGCCTGTGAGCACGAGGGTGTCGTGCCGGACATGTATGTGCTCGGCAAGGCGCTGGGCGGTGGTGTGGTGCCGGTGTCGGCCGTCGTCTCCTCACAGGACGTGCTCGGGGTGTACCGGCCCGGCGAGCACGGTTCGACGTTCGGCGGCAATCCCCTCGCGTGCGCGGTCGCGCTGGAGGTCATCGCGATGCTCCGTACCGGCGAATTCCAGCAGCGGGCGACCGAGCTGGGCGAACACCTCCACCAGGAGCTGGGGCTGCTGCTGAGCGGGGGCGCGGTGACGGAGGTACGGGGACGCGGGCTGTGGGCGGGCGTCGACATCGCGCCGAGCCACGGCACCGGCCGGGAGATCTCCGAGAAGCTGATGGACCGGCGGGTGCTGGTCAAGGACACCCATGGCTCGACGATCCGGATCGCCCCGCCGCTGGTGATCAGCAAGGAGGACCTGGACTGGGGGCTGGAGCAGCTCCGCGACGTCCTGCGCGGCTGAGCCCGGCGACCGGGCCGCCGGGCCGGGATCCCCAGCCGGGCCGCCGGGCCGGGATCTAGAGGATGACGTGGGGCAGGAAGCGGGCGTACTCGTCCGTGACCAGCCCCGCCGATTCCCGGATGCCGAGCCCGGCCGCCTCGTCCTGGACGACCCACGCCCCGAGCACCACCCGGTTGCCGTCGAAGTCCGGCAGCGCCGCCAGTTCCTGATAACAACACGGCTCGTCCCGCAGCACGACGGGGCTTCCCGGCTCATGGATCGTGACACCGGCGCCCTCCCGGCCGAGCAGCGGCTTGGCGACATAGCCCGCACCCTCCCCCGTCGCCGCGAGTTCGCGCGGACCGTCGAGGTAGGCGGGGAGCAGATTCGGGTGGCCGGGGTAGAGCTCCCAGAGAATCGCCAGGAGCGCCTTGTTGGAGAGGAGCATCTTCCAGGCGGGCTCGATCCAGCAGGTGGTGCCGGTGCCGCCGCCGTTGTCGAGGGTGTCCAGCACGTGCGGCCCGAACCGGTCGGTCGCCAGCCATTCCCACGGGTAGAGCTTGAAGCAGCTGCGGATGAAGCGGAGCCGCTCGTCCACGAACCGCCCGGCCAGCCGGTCCCAGCCGATCTGCTCGACGGAGAGCGCCTCCGTGTCGATGCCGGCCTGTTCGGCGGTCTCCCGCAGGTAGGCGACGGTCATCAGGTCCTCGCCCAGCTCGTCCCCGTCGGAGTGCGCGAAGTGCAGCGGTCCCGGCGGCAGCAGGGCGGCCTGCCGCTGCCACGCCGCGACGAGACGTTCGTGCAGGGAGTTCCACTGGTCGGCGCCCGGGAAACGGTCCTCCATCCAGAACCACTGGGCGCTCGCGGCCTCCACCAGGGAGGTGGGGGTGTCGGCGTTGTACTCCAGCATCTTCGCCGGGCCGGTTCCGTCGTAGCGGAGGTCGAACCTGCCGTACAGGGACGGCAGTTCGTCCCGGCGTCGCCAGGACTGGGCGATCAGCGCGGCCAGTCGGGGGTCGATGACGCCGAGCTCGGCGAAGCGCTCCCGCTCCACGATGTGCGCGGCCGCGGCCAGGCACATGGTGTGCAGTTCCTCGACGACGTCCTCCAGCGCCTCGACCTCGGGCAGCGAGAAGACGTAATACGCGCTCTCGTCCCAGTACGGACGCAGGGACCCGTCGGGGTAGCGGGTGAGCGGGTAGACGAGCCCCTGCTCCTCCACCGTCCGCTGCCAGTCGGGACGCGGCCGCGTGGTGTGGCGTTCCATGCCGGGTTCAGCCGCCGCCGGTGCCCGAGCAGCCGAAGCCGCCGCGGTCGACGGCGGACTTGTTGAAACTGCCGCCCTGCACCTTGCCGTTCTTGCTGCTGCCGCCGTAGTAGTACGAGCCCTTGCCGCTGCCGTTCTTGCACTCGTAGCTCGGCAGCTTGTCCTGGGTCAGCGGGTCGACACACCGCTTGTCCGGTTCCGAACCGCAGGAGGTGATCATCGCCGCGAGCACCCCCATGCCCCCGAGCACCACCGTGCTCGACCTCAGCCTCCGTGTGGCCATGTTTCCGTCTCCCCCGTCGTACGAATCAAGCCAGTACGGCTGCTTATCAGATTAAGGGCCTGATGGTTTCGGCGGGAAGCGGGGCCACCGAACGTCCGCAAGTAGAGTCCTTGATGTGCTCCTCGGGATGATCTGCGCGCTCGGCGCCGCTGTCTGCTTCGGTACGGCCTCCGTCCTCCAGGCCGTCGCCTCGCGAGCCGCCGCCGCGCCGGGGTCGGGCGCGGGGGTCGATCCCGCGCTGCTGCTGCGCGCGCTGCGCCAGTGGCGGTACGTAGCCGGACTCGCCCTCGACGGCTGCGGTTTCGTCCTCCAGATCATCGCCCTGCGGTCCCTGCCGATCTACGTCGTGGGCGCCGCCCTGGCGGCGAGTCTCGCGGTGACGGCGGTGGTCGCCGCCCGGCTTCTCGGCGTGCGGCTGAGCGGCGTCGAGTGGACCGCGGTCGGGGTCGTCTGCGCCGGCCTGGGCATGCTGGGGCTCGCCTCCGGCGGCGAGGGCCATTCGGCCGGTCCGGCGGCCCTGAGCTGGTGGATGCTGGGGATCTCGCTGGGCATTCTGCTGATCGGCGCGGGGGCCGGACGCCTCCCGGACAAGCCGCGGGCGCTCGTCCTGGGGCTCGGCGCGGGGTGCGGTTTCGGGGTGGTGGAGGTCGCCGTCCGGCTGATCGACGGTCTGTCCCCGACGGCGCTGCTCGCCAACCCCGCGGTGTACGCGCTGCTGCTGGGCGGCGGTTCGGCGTTCCTGCTGCTCACCTCGGCGCTGCAGCGCGGTTCGGTGACGACGGCGACGGCCGGCATGGTGATCGGCGAGACGATCGGCCCGGCGCTGGTGGGCGTCATCTGGCTCGGAGACCGTACGCGTGCCAGCCTCGGCGGACTGGCGATCGCCGGTTTCGTGGTGGCGGTGGCGGGTGCGCTGGCCCTGGCCCGGTTCGGCGAGGCCCCGGCGGACGCCGCCGAACCGGACAGGCCGGCGGTCCCGCAAAGTCCGTGATGTCCGGGGAGTCAGCAAGCGCTGCACAGCCCCCGTCCTCGGCGCGGACCGCCCCTGGATGGCCACGGGGTACGTGCCCGCGTCCTCCGTACCCGCGCTGTTGCCCGACCTCGGCGTGGCCGGTCAGCCTCCGCCGTGGAGGTCCCCTGAGCACGGCAACGATGTCCGGCCAGGCCCCGGCACCGAGGGCCGCGTCGGTCCGTTCGGTCAGGCGGCCCCTGCCTACGGGACAGCCCTTAAGCTTTACGGGCGAGCAGTTGAATCTCCTGGAACTGCCGTCGGTCGGTGGGCTGAGGCTCGCGAACCATCCGGGCCACCTCGGCCAACCCGGACGTGCGCAGCATCGCGGCGAGGTGATCAGGCCACCACCGATAGGCCGGCACGACTGCGTGATCGAAGACCTGCGTCGGGTGAGACGAATCGTCGCTTGCCGAAAAGCCGACCAGGAGGTGGCCGCCAGGTGCCAGCACGCGGTGGAACTCCGCCAAGATGACGGGGAGTTCCTCCGGCGGAGTGTGGATGATGGACCAACGTGAGAGTACGCCGCCCAGCACGCCGTCAGCGATGTTCAACGCGGCCATCGAACCCATGTCGAACCGCAGGCCCGGATAGGCTTGTCGAGCCAACTCGATCATCGCGGGAGAGGCATCAACGCCGAACACCGCCAGCCCCAACTCGTCCAGATGAGCGGTGATATGGCCAGGGCCACACCCCAGGTCCGCGACCTGACCATCCCCACTCGCACCTGCAACCTCGGCGAAGGCACTCAGGATCGCGCGGTCCAGCGGCCTGTCACGCAGCGTGTCGCGGAACAGCTCGGCATAGGTGGGGGCAGCAGTGTCGTAAGCCTCGCGGGTGGCACCGAGGGCATCGTGTTCGACCATGTTCGCGACACTAGTGCCCCGGAGCGAGCCGAGAGAATCACGATCTCCCCTCGCGCCCGTTCGCCCGGGCTGTCGCTGGTTCTCAGAAGCCCGCGTCAGATGCCCCCTTCTTCGGGTTGATCCCGCCCAAATGCCGCGCCTGGAGGAGATCCACACCAACCTCATCGACCGTCTGCAGGAGGCCAGGGAACAGGGCGGCGTGAGTCGGCGCCAGTACCCGCCGGCTGCGCCGCGAGCGACCCCTGACATCGTGTGCCCCATGGGTGAACTGGTCGACCGCGTCGACGAGCAGGACCATGTGCTGGGAGTCGTTGACCGAGCCGAGGCGATTCGCCAGGGCTGGTTGCACCGCATCGCCACGATTGTGTGCCGCGACGAAGACGGACGGTTCCTTGTCCACCGCCGCCCGGACAATTCGTCCCGCTTTCCGGGCCAGTACAACTGGATGCTCGGCGGTGCCGCTGATGTCGGTGAGTCGTACGAGGAGGCAGCAGCCCGGGAACTGTCGGAGGAGCTGGGCGTTCATGCCGCCCCGCGCTTCGTACTCAAATACCTGTGCGCGGGGGCGATCAGCCCCTATTGGCTGGGACTGCACGAGGTCGTCATCACGACGCCCGTCCGGCCGAGTGCCCAGGAAGTCGCCTGGCACAGCTGGTTCACCGGGACGGAGCTCGAATCCCTTGTGCGACAGCAGGAGTTCGTACCGGACGCCCGCGAAGCATTCGACCGGTACCGCAACCCGAGCCGGGCGGACCGACCCTTGAATTAGGGTCGTCGACCCATCACCCTGGGGTTCATGGGGATCACCACGTCGGGGCTTCTCGTTCCCGACCGATCCTCATGACAGCACTCGCAACAGTGCCTCCAGCGCGCCCGCCCAGGCACTGTCGGTCGGCGTCCCGTACCCGATGACCAGCGCGTCGCGGACCGGCGCCGCGTCCGGGTGCCGGAAGCGCGAGAGCCCTTCCAGCGCGAGCCCCTGCCACGCCGCCGACCGTAGCGCGGCCTCCTCGCCGCCCTCCGGGAGTTCGAGCACGGCGTGCAGACCGGCGGCGATCCCGCTGACCCGGACACCGGGGGCGCGTTCCGCCAGTACCGCGACGAGTTGGTCACGACGGCGGCGGTAGCGCAGCCGCATCGCCCGCACATGGCGGTCGTACGCGCCCGACGCGATGAACTCCGCGAGCGTCAACTGCTCCAGCGCACTCGACGACCAGTCGCTCAGCCCCTTCGCCTCGGCCACCTCCCCCACCAGACTCTCCGGCAGCACCATCCACCCCAGCCGCAGCCCCGGCGCCAGGGATTTGCTCGTCGTCCCCAGGTGGACGACGCGTTCCGGGTCGAGACCCTGGAGCGCGCCGACCGGCTGCCGGTCGTAACGGAACTCACCGTCGTAGTCGTCCTCCAGGATCAGCCCGCCCGTACCGCGTGCCCAGTCGACCGTCGCGGCCCGCCGGTCGGGATGGAGCGGCACCCCCGTCGGGAACTGGTGCGCGGGCGTCAGCAGGACCGCGCCCGCACCGCGCAGCCCGGGCAGCTCACCGGTCCTGGCGCCGAGTCCGTCGACCGGCAGGCAGGGCATGCGCAGCCCGGCGTCCGTGAGCAGCTTCCAGTGCACGTCCAGTCCGTACGACTCCGCGGCCACTTCCCTGACGCGCCGCTTGCGCAGCACCTCCCCCATCAGTTTCAGCGCCTGGACGAAACCGGCGCAGATCACGATCCGTTCCGGGTCCGCGTACACGCCGCGGGCGCGGGCCAGATAGTCGGCGAGTACGGTGCGCAGCTCGATGCGCCCGCGCGGATCGCCGTACCCGAAGGCGTCGTTGGGTGCGACGGTCAGGGCTCGGCGGGCCGCCTTGAGCCAGTCGGCGCGCGGGAACGTCGCGAGGTCGGGCGATCCCGGCAGCAGGTTGTGGGCGGGCCGGGAGGGCACCGGCCGGGACCGCGCCGCCCTCCTGGCCGCCGGGCGGGGCTCGGCCCGCTGCGCCACCCTGGTCCCCGACCCCTGCCGGGCGGTGAGCCAGCCCTCGGCGACCAGTTCCGCGTACGCGTCGGCGACGGTGTTCCGGGCGATGCCCAGGTCCACGGCGAGGCTGCGGGAGGACGGCAGCCGGGTGCCGGGCGCCAGGCGCCCCGTCCGTACGGCCTCGCGCAGGGCGTCCATCAGCCCGGCCCGAAGCCCGGCCGCGCCGGTCGTTTCGAGATGCAGGTCGGCACCGAAAGTGGCCCAGGGATCCGTCATGGAAATGGACCATATCGGTGCGCCACCCACGCCGTAACGTCGTACCCATGACGACGAACGAACACAGCCACCCGACGTCCGAACTCAACCCCGAGCACACGCCTCGTACCCGCTGGGCCGAGCTCGCCCCCGATGTCTACAAGGCCATGGTCCGGCTGGACGCGGCATCCCGCAGGGGCCTCGACCCGGTCATCGGGGAGCTGGTGAAGATCCGCTCCTCGCAGCTCAACCACTGCGCGTTCTGCCTCGACATGCACACCAAGGACGCGCTCGCGGCGGGCGAGTCCATCGAGCGGATCGTCCAGCTCAGCGCGTGGGAGGAGTCGAAGCACTTCTACACTCCCAAGGAGATCGCGGCCATCGAGCTGACCGAGGCGGTGACCGTGCTGACCGACGGTTTCGTGCCGGACGAGGTGTGGGAGAAAGCTGCCAAGCACTTCGACGAGACCGAGCTCGCCCACCTCGTCGCCGCGATCACGACGATCAACGCGTGGAACCGGTTCGCCGTGACCACCCGTATGGTCCCCGGCCACTACAAGCCGGGCGACATCAAGCACTGACCGGACGCGGGCGCCGCGTCCCGCACCCCGCCCGCCCCTGCTCGCACTCCGGCCCGTCCTCCTGTCCGCCCATGTGCCACACCACCCGGGAGTCCCGAGATGACCGCATCCGTCCTGCGTGCCCTGCACCACGACCGCGCCCCCGGCGATCCCCTGGTCGTCCCCGGCCCGTGGGATGCGGCGAGCGCCCGCGTCTTCGCCGAGGCGGGCTTCCGGACGCTCGCCACACCCAGCGCCGGGGTCGCGGCGTCACTCGGCTACGAGGACGGGGCGACGCCCGCCGCCGAGATGTTCGCGGCCGTCGCCCGGATCGTGCGCGCCGTCCCGGCCGCCGTACCCGTATCGGCGGACATCGAGGAGGGTTACGGGCTGGCCCCGAAGGAGCTCGTCGAACGGCTCCTGGACACCGGGGCCGTCGGCTGCAACCTGGAGGACTCGGCCGGGGGCACCCTCGTCGACGCCCAGCGGCAGGCGGACAGGCTGGCGGAGGTACGGGCGGTCGCGGGCGACCAGCTCTTCCTCAACGCCCGCGTCGACACGTACGTCCGCGGCGTGCCCGACGGCACGGACCAGGAGGCGGAGACGGTGCGGCGCGCCCTGTTGTACGTGGCGGCGGGCGCGGACTGCGTCTACCCGATCGCGGCCCCACCCGAGGCCCTGCCCCGACTGTCCGCCGCCGTCCCGGGCCCCCTCAACGCCCTTGCCCGGGCCGACGGCCCCACCCCGCGCGAGCTCGGCGGGCTGGGCGCCACCCGGATCACCTTCGGCCCGGGACTCCAGCGCCGGGCCATGTCGGCCGTACGCGAGATCGCGGACGAGCTGCGGAAGGGGTAGGCGCCGCGGGTTCGGCCGCACACGACGGACAGTCGCCCGGTGCGGCCCCGCGCGGTCCGGCCCATCGGGCGCCGAAGGCCCTCGGTGGCCAAAACCGGCAGGCATATCCGCACCGTGACCCCATGCGCACCACCACAGCCAGAAGCGTCACAGGCCTGGCAGCTTTCCGCTCACGGTCACGCGCAGACGCGACCGCCCCCGGCAGCGACTACTGCCGGGGGCGGCGGGGTACGCGTCAAAGGCGTACGGATCGGATCAGGCGGATCAGATCAGGCCGAGCTCGCGAACCGCGTCGCGCTCCTCGATGAGCTCCTGCACCGACGCGTCGATGCGCGTACGGGAGAACTCGTTGATGTCCAGGCCCTGGACGATCTCGTACTTGCCGTCCTTCGTGGTGACCGGGAAGGACGAGATGATGCCCTCGGGCACGCCGTAGGAGCCGTCCGACGGGATACCCATGGAGGTCCAGTCGCCGGCGGCGGTGCCGTTGACCCAGGTGTGGATGTGGTCGATGGCGGCGTTGGCGGCGGAGGCGGCCGAGGACGCGCCACGGGCCTCGATGATCGCGGCGCCGCGCTTGGCGACGGTCGGGATGAAGGTGTCGGCCAGCCACGCCTCGTCGTTGACGAGCTCGGCGGCGTTCTTACCGGCGACCTCCGCGTGGAAGACGTCCGGGTACTGGGTCGCCGAGTGGTTGCCCCAGATCGTCAGCTTCTTGATGTCGGAGACGGCGGCACCGGTCTTGGCGGCCAGCTGCGAGATCGCGCGGTTGTGGTCGAGGCGGGTCATCGCGGTGAAGCGCTCGGCCGGTACGTCCGGGGCGGCGGCCTGCGCGATGAGCGCGTTGGTGTTGGCCGGGTTGCCGACGACGAGGACCTTGATGTCGTCCGCGGCGTTGTCGTTGATCGCCTTGCCCTGCGGCTTGAAGATGCCGCCGTTGGCGGAGAGCAGGTCGCCGCGCTCCATGCCCTTCGTACGCGGGCGGGCGCCCACCAGCAGGGCGACGTTGGCGCCGGCGAAGCCGACGTTGGCGTCGTCGGTGATCTCGATGTTGCGCAGCAGCGGGAACGCGCAGTCGTCGAGCTCCATCGCGGTGCCTTCGGCTGCCTTGAGACCCTGCGGGATCTCCAGGAGACGCAGGTTGACCGGCACGTCCGGGCCGAGCAGGTGGCCGGAGGCGATGCGGAAGAGCAGCGCGTAGCCGATCTGACCGGCTGCGCCGGTGACGGTGACATTCACGGGAGTGCGGGTCATGGCGATCTCCGTTAGACAGCTGGCGGTGGGGGCTCCTGGCCCCTGGTGCTGGACATCTCTGAATCTTGATGTGAAGAGATATCCAGCGATCAGGCTATCCGACCCGGATCCTCCCGTCGGCCCGGCCCCCTGTGGCACCGCACACAACCCGTCACACAGCGCTCACCCGGCCGAATCGCGTCACCCGGGAGGCGGTAGCACGGTCACGGGACGTTTGCGCCATTGCAAGGTGGTTAAATCGTTTGCTCCGATGCCCGGTGGTGAGTGGCCCTCGTCGTCACCCGTCATCGCTCCGCTGACGATCACCGCCCCGCTCCGGCCAGCAACGTCGCCGCGGCCAGCACCAGCAGCGTGCCGACCGCTCCCGCGAGGAGCACGGCCAGCCGTCTGCGGCCACCGCCCGGGCGGCCCGGTCGCGGTGGCTGCTGCGGCACCAGCGGGAGCGCGGCGCGCGCCCGGGAGATCCTGGCCGGCTCCACGGTCGCGTCCTGGCGCATCTCGGAACGGCTCCAGACCCGCTCCGCCAGCTCCCACATGGTCATCAGATGCGCCTGGTCGGTGCCGGTCGCGTCGGCGAGAGCGACGATCGCACCCTTGGGCGCGAGCAGCCGTCCGCTCAGATACCGCTCCCACGACGTCCTGCTGTAGCCCGTGCGGTCGGCCACCGCGGCGATGCTCAGCCCCCTGCGGTCGACGAGCCTGCGCAGCTGGCCGGCGAACTCCCTCACCTGCGGGTCGAGTTCGTCCGACAGCGCCTTCCAACGAGGCATTGCTTCCCCTTGCCCGGATCCGGTACGTCATTCCGTGTTCCGTTCCGAACTACCCAGGAGCCTGCGCGAACGCCGGCCGGCTGTACCTGAGTGCGGGGCGTACGGGGGCGTTCGGGTCCACGCGCGCGTCTCCGCACGCCCCCGGGCCTGGGTGGGAGTGGGCGCGTCACCGCTGCGGGAGCGATTACATCGTTGCAGAAGCGATCACACCGTTGCGCGGCGATCACACCGTGGCGGAATGGTCACTTCCGTGCCACAGGCCACAGGGTTCCCTTGTACCGGTCTTCGCCGTCCACAAGGCTGAACGCAGGACGAGGGCAAGGCCGCTCACGTCGCCACGTTCGGGAGCGGCTGCGTTCCGGCGGCCCCGTCCTCGGGTGTCCGTCCCTTCTCGGGGGAGGGGACGGACACCACCCGTCGGCGGCGCGGCGCGGCCGTACGGGCGGCCTCAGCGGATCGCGAAGTGGACCGCGTCCTCCAGGAACGGAATGTCCAGCCACGGCTTGGGCTGCGCCACCAGCGCGAGCATCACGATGAGGAAGCCGAGCAGTCCGTACGTCACGAGGTCGGTGAAGCGGGAACGGACCGCCAGCATGCCCACCGACGGGACGACGATCCGCAGCACGGCGCCCCCGATGAGGGCCACGCCGATCAGCATCGTGCCGATCCTGAAGGCCTCGGTGAACGGGTTGACGGCCACGATCAGCAGCCCGATCCCGGCCGTGCTGAGCACGGCGAGCAGCGGCCACTGCCGGGCCGGGGCGGGCGCGTTCCCGGACGCGGCCCGGCCACCGCCCTCGGGGCGCGCGGTGTCCCGGGTGAACAACGGGAACCTCCGCGACAAACGTGCGGCCGGGGCATCCCCCGGGGTGCTGCCCGGACCGGTGTCCGCGGCACCGGCGTCATCACCGGTAGCCGCTTCCGCCTCGTCACGGGCCGCCGCAGCCTCGCCCGCCACACCGTCACCGGTGTCATCACCGGCAGCCGCTTCCGCCTCGTCACGGGCCGCCACGGCCTCGCCCGCCACACCGTCACCGGCGTCCACACCCGCACCGGCCACGTCCACCCCCGCCTTCGCGTCCGTGTCCGTTCGCACCTCCGACGGCACCGGAGACGTCCGGTCCGCCGCGGCGGCCGGGTCGGCCGGACTCGTACCAGCACCCATGAGGTTCCTTCCGGATCGGGTCGGCCGACTCAGACGGCGTCGGTCGCGTTGCGCTCGGCCGCCTCGACCACGTTGACGAGCAGCTGGGCGCGGGTCATCGGGCCGACACCGCCCGGGTTCGGGGAGATCCACGCGGCGACCTCGGCGACGCCCGGGTGGACGTCCCCGACGATCTTGCCGTTCTCGTCCCGGCTGACGCCGACGTCGAGCACGGCCGCGCCCGGCTTCACGTCCTCGGGCTTGATGATGTGCGGCACACCGGCGGCGGCAACGATGATGTCGGCCTGCTTGAGCTGGGCGGAGAGGTCACGCGTACCGGTGTGGCACTGGGTGACGGTGGCGTTCTCGGACTTACGGGTCAGCAGCAGCGGGATCGAGCGGCCGATGGTGACCCCGCGGCCGACGACCACGACATGCGCACCGTTGATCTCCACGTCGTGGTGACGCAGCAGCTGGACGACGCCCTGCGGGGTGCAGGGCAGCGGGCCCGTCTCGTTGAGCACGAGCCGGCCGAGGTTCATCGGGTGCAGGCCGTCGGCGTCCTTGGCCGGATCCATCAGTTCCAGGACGCGGTTGGTGTCGATCCCCTTGGGGAGGGGAAGCTGCACGATGTAACCCGTGCACTCAGGGTTGGCGTTGAGCTCCCGTACGACGTCCTCGATCTCCTCCTGGGTGGCGGTGTCGGGGAGTTCGCGCTGGATGGAGCCGATGCCGACCTGCGCGCAGTCGCGGTGCTTGCCGTTCACGTACCACCGGCTGCCCGGATCGTCCCCGACCAGCAGGGTTCCCAGGCCAGGGGTGATGCCCTGCGCCTTGAGGGCCGCCACGCGGACGGTGAGATCGGACTTGATCGCGGCTGCGGTGGCCTTGCCATCGAGAATCTGGGCAGTCATGTCCCCATACTCGCGGATGACCCCGCCCGCATACCAATTCCGGGTGTCGTGCATGGCCGGCAGATTGCGCTTGCACAACACATTCGGCAATCGGCTGGACAAAAAGCCGATGTCAAGACCACGATGAGCCGCGCAGTACCGCGGACAGTGTCGGGGGGACAGACCGTACTCATTGCGCATGTTTCCTCCGCTCGGACCGCGTCGTCCCCGCACTTTTTCAACGGAGGAATTTCGCCATGAGCTTCGGCGACCCGAACAACCCCTACGGTCAGCAGCAGCAGGGCGGGCAGCCGGGGTACGGCTACCCGCAGCAGTCCCCCCAGGGTGTGCCGCAGCAGGGCGGCTACCCCGCGGCTCCGCCCATCAACCAGCAGTACGGCTTCCCGGGCGCCCCGGTCGAGATGCCGGGGGGTGTGAAGGCGGCCCGTGTGATGCTCTGGGTCGTCGCCGCCTTCCAGATCATCGGCGCCATCATCGCGTTCGCGGGCATGGGCGCGGTCGAGGACGCCGTCAACAGCTCCGGCTCCACCGCCGACACCGAGACGATCGCCAACTTCGGCAAGGGCGTCCTGGCGTTCGTCGCCGTGCTCGCGCTGATCTTCGCCGGACTCTCCGTCGCTCTGGCGCTCAAGATGAAGACCGGTGGCAACGCCACCCGCGTCTGCGCCATCGTCTACGGCGCCTTCATCTGCCTCGGCGGCATCTTCCAGCTGCCGCTGGGCATCGTCACCATCGCGCTCGGCGTCCTGATCATCGTCTTCGTGGCGAAGTCGGACGGCGCCGCCTGGTTCCAGCGCCCGCGCGCCTGAGTCAGCCGGCCGCTACGGCCGGTTCCCCACACAGCCGCAGTTGTCGCCCGAAGGCCGTAACCCGCGCACACGCGCGAGTTACGGC
>NZ_JBHVFF010000063.1:0-33132 GCF_042801895.1 Streptomyces sp. NPDC057543
GGCCGGGCGTGATGCCGGCCGGGGCGGAAGGGGCGAGGGGTGAGGGGCGCCGGGACGCCCCCCGCCCGTACCGGTCTCGTCAGCGCAGGCCGGCGATGGCCTGGGTGAACGTCGCCGACGGACGCATGACGGCCGAGGCCTTGGCCGGGTCGGGCTGGTAGTAGCCGCCGATGTCGGCCGGCGAGCCCTGCACCGCGATCAGCTCTTCGACGATGGTCTGCTCCTGCTCACCCAGCGTCTTCGCCAGGTCGGCGAAGGCCTGCGCCAGCTGCGCGTCGTCGGTCTGCGCCGCCAGCTCCCGGGCCCAGTAGAGGGACAGGTAGAAGTGGCTGCCGCGGTTGTCGATGCCGCCCAGCTTGCGGCTCGGCGACTTGTCCTCGTTGAGGAAGGTGCCGGTCGCGCGGTCGAGCGTGTCGGCGAGGACCTGGGCACGCGCGTTGCCCGTGGTCTTCGCCAGGTGCTCGAAGCTGGCAGCGAGCGCGAAGAACTCGCCCAGGCTGTCCCAGCGCAGGTAGTTCTCCTTGACGAGCTGCTGGACGTGCTTGGGTGCGGAACCGCCTGCGCCGGTCTCGAACAGGCCGCCGCCGTTCATGAGCGGGACGACGGAGAGCATCTTCGCGCTCGTGCCCAGTTCGAGGATCGGGAACAGGTCGGTCAGGTAGTCACGCAGCACGTTGCCGGTGACCGAGATCGTGTCCTCGCCGCGGCGGATGCGCTCCAGTGAGAACGCGGTCGCCTGCACCGGCGACATGATCTCGATCTGCAGGCCGTCGGTGTCGTGGTCGGCGAGGTACGTCTTGACCTTGGCGATCAGCTGCGCGTCGTGGGCACGGTCCTCGTCGAGCCAGAACACGGCCGGGGCGCCCGTGGCGCGGGCGCGGGTCACGGCGAGCTTGACCCAGTCCTGGATCGGCAGGTCCTTGGCCTGGCACATGCGGAAGATGTCGCCCGCGCCCACGACCTGCTCCAGCACGACGTTGCCGCTGCCGTCGACGACCCGCACCGTACCGGTGGTGGGGATCTCGAAGGTCTTGTCGTGGCTGCCGTACTCCTCGGCCTTCTGCGCCATCAGGCCGACGTTCGGCACGGAGCCCATGGTCGACGGGTCGAAGGCGCCGTTGGCGCGGCAGTCGTCGATGACGACCTGGTAGACACCCGCGTAGCTGCTGTCGGGGAGCACCGCGAGGGTGTCGGCCTCCTTGCCGTCCGGGCCCCACATGTGACCGGAGGTGCGGATCATGGCCGGCATGGAGGCGTCGACGATGACATCGCTCGGTACGTGCAGGTTGGTGATGCCCTTGTCGGAGTCGACCATGGCCAGCGCTGGGCCTTCGGCGAGCTCGGCCTCGAAGGACGCCTTGATCTCGGCGCCCACGTGCGGCACCGAGTCCAGGCCCTTGAGGATGCCGCCGAGACCGTCGTTCGGGGAGAGACCGGCCGCGGCGAGCACCTGGCCGTACTTGGCAAAGGTGTTCGGGAAGAAGGCGCGGACCACGTGGCCGAAGATGATCGGGTCGGAGACCTTCATCATGGTGGCCTTGAGGTGGACGGAGAACAGCACGCCCTCGGCCTTGGCGCGGGCGACCTGCGCCGTGAAGAACTCGCGCAGGGCCGCGACACGCATGACCGCCGCGTCGACGATCTCACCCGCGAGCACCGGCACCGACTCGCGCAGCACGGTGGTGCTGCCGTCGTCACCGGCGAGCTCGATGCGCAGCGAACCGGCCTCGGCGATGACCGTGGACTTCTCGGTGGAGCGGAAGTCGTCGACGCCCATGGTGGCGACGTTCGTCTTCGAGTCTGCCGACCAGGCGCCCATGCGGTGCGGGTGCGTCTTGGCGTAGTTCTTGACCGAGGCGGGGGCGCGGCGGTCGGAGTTGCCCTCGCGCAGCACGGGGTTCACCGCGCTGCCCTTGACCTTGTCGTAGCGCGCGCGGACGTCCTTGTCCTCATCGGTCTGCGGGTCGTCCGGGTAGTCCGGAAGCGCGTAGCCCTGCGCCTGGAGCTCGGCGATGGCAGCCTTCAGCTGCGGGATCGAGGCCGAGATGTTCGGCAGCTTGATGATGTTGGCCTCGGGCGTCTTGGCCAGCGCACCGAGCTCGGCGAGCGCGTCGTCGATGCGCTGGCTCTCCTGGAGACGCTCGGGGAAGCCGGCGATGATGCGCCCGGCCAGCGAGATGTCACGGCTCTCGACATTGACCCCGGCCGTGGAGGCGTAGGCCTGGACGACGGGCAAGAACGAATACGTCGCCAGGGCCGGGGCCTCGTCGGTGTGTGTATAGATGATGGTCGAGTCAGTCACCCTGTGCTCCGCTCCACGTCTGCAACATTGCTTGACATCAAGATATCTCGTGATCGCTGCCGACTCGACAGGGCCCTGCCCCTGCTTCGGCGGGAGCCGCCGCGGGTGCCCGGTTCAGGGACGCCCCGACGGCGGGACCTCCTCGCCGGACGGCACCGGCCCGGGCGGGGTGCCGTCACCGAACGGGCGTCCGCCCAGCTCTTCCCGGTGGTGCGGGGTCAGCCAGCCGGACAGCTCGGGGCCGACGGGCACGATGCCGGTGGGGTTGATGCCGGTGTGGACCCGGTAGTAGTGCTGCTTGATGTGGTGGAAGTCGACCGTGTCACCGAATCCGGGGGTCTGGTACAGGTCCCTGGCGTACGCCCACAGGACCCGGTCCTCGGCCAGTTTCGAGCGGTTGCACTTGAAGTGTCCGTGGTAGACCGCGTCGAAGCGCACCAGCGTGGTGAACAGCCTGATGTCCGCCTCGGTGAGGGTTTCGCCGACGAGGTAGCGCCGGTCCGCGAGACGCCCGGACACCAGGTCCAGGCGGCGGAACACATCCCCGTACGCGGCTTCGTAGTCGGACTGCTCCGCCGCGAAGCCCGCGCGGTACACGCCGTTGTTCACATCGCGGTAGATGCCCTCCATGACCTCGTCGATCTCGTCACGCAGGGCTTCTGGATACAGATCGGGGGCGCCCGGCCGGTGCAGCGCGGTCCACTCGGTCGCGAAGTCCAGCGTGATCTGCTGGAAGTCGTTGGTGACGAGTCTGCCGCTGGGTACGTCGACGATCGCGGGCACGCTGACGCCGCCGGGGTAACCCCGTTCCCGCGCGTCGTACGCCTCGCTGAGGTATCTGATGCCGAGCACCGGGTCCCGGCCGCCCTCGTCCAGGGTGAAGCGCCAGCTGCGGTCGTCCTGGATCGGATCCGCGACGGCCAGCGAGAGCGCTCCCTCCAGCCCGAGGAGCCGCCGGGACACGAGTGCGCGGCTCGCCCACGGACAGGCGCGGCTGACGACCAGCCGGTAGCGGCCGGCCTCGACGGGCCAGCCGTCGCGGCCGTCGGCGGTGATCCGGTCGGCGAAGTGGCTCCTGGAGCGTTTGAAGGCCTTGTGCCCGTACGTCGCGTTGCCGTCGGGCTCGATGTCGTTCTCTGTGCCGGGGGTGTCTGTGCCCGTTGTTCCCGTCCCGGTGGCTTCCCTCAGCTCGCTGTCCCTCATGACGTTCTCCCTGCGGATGGAATGCGGACGGATCGTGGTGCACGGCTCCTGCCCCGGCGGTCCCCGAACACGTCTGCCAGCCCTATGATCAGCGCGGCCATGATGAAGGCGACCGCGATGATCAGTCCGTGGTCGTACGCGGTGGCCCACCCTGCGCCGAGCTGGGCGAAGAACACCGAGCCGACCGCCGCGATACCGATCGCCGAACCGACGCGCTGGCCGGTCTGGAGGGTGCCGCCGGCGCTCCCGGCCGTGGCCACCGGCACTTCGGAGAGGGTCAGCGCCTGGTTCGGGGAGATGACCAGGCCACTGCCCAGACCCGCCAGCAGCAGCGGTGCCGCCATCGCCCATCCCACGCCCCGCCCCGGCACCAGGTGCACGGCGAACGCGGTGCCCACCAGTCCCACGACCACCGTGATCAGCCCGGCCACGACGAGGGGGCGTCCCAGGCGGCCGACCCATCGGCCGCCGGGGCCCGCTGCGACGGCCGAGCCCAGCGCGAAGGGCGTCATCGCGATCCCGGCCTGCAGGGCGGAGTAGTGCAGTCCGTTCTGCAGGTAGAGCGTGGTGATGAAGAAGATCGCCGTGAATCCGCAGAAGTACAACAGGATCAGCAGACAGCCGAGCCAGTAGGAGCGGACCCGGAAGAGCGACAGGTCGACGACGGGTTGTGTGCCGCGCCTGCCACACCGGGACTCCCAGCCGATGAAGGCGGCGAGCAGTGCCGCGGCCACCGGGATCAGTAGCCATTTCCGGTCGCCCGGCCACTGCTGCGCCTGGACGAACGGCAGCAGCAGCGTCAGTACGCCCGCGCCGAGCAGCAGGACACCGAGGGGGTCCAGATCACGCAGTCGCACCCGGCCGGCCGCGGGGGTGTCCGGGAGCAGCCGCCGGGCGAGGAGGAGGCAGACGACCCCGAGCGGCAGATTGACGTAGAACACCCAGCGCCAGCCCTCCTCGGCCCCGGCCGCCTGGATCAGCAGCCCGCCCGACAGCGGTCCCACAGCGGTGGAGATGCCGACCACCGTGCCGAACATGCCGAAGGCCCGGCCGCGCTCCTGGCCGGAGAACATCTGCTGGATCAACGCGGAGATCTGGGGCGAGATCATGGCTCCGGCGAGGCCCTGGACCAGCCGGGCGACGACCAGCCAGAGACTGGACTGGGACGCTCCGCAGGCCGCCGACGCCAAAGTGAACAGGGACAGCCCGGCCATGAACACCACGCGGCGTCCCCGCGCGTCTCCGAGCCGTCCGGCGGGGATCAGGAACAGACCGAAGGCGAGTGCGTAGCCGGAGAGGACCCATTGCAGGTCGGACTCCGGAGTATGGAGCCCTTCCCTGATCGACGGCAGTGCGACGTTGACGATGGATACGTCCAGCAGGGTCATGAACCCTGCGATCAGACAGACCGTGAGCGCCTGCCATCGGCGCGGGTCGGGGGTTCCGGGGGAGGCGGCAGAGTGATCACCCCACCCCGCAGCACCCCGGTGAGCTGCACTCTCTGCCATGGCTCGCACCCTAGGACGAAGCGGCCCGATACTCATCCCGGCAGGGCCGGGACGACGGCATTTCCGGCATCGGACGGCGGTCTTTCCGGCATCGCACGTCGCGATGGACGGCCGGCGCTCTCACACCCCCGACAGGTGATGCGCGGCACGTCGCAGGTAGCAGGCCCAGGTCACCGCCAGGCACAGGCCGTAGTACCCGAGGAAGGCCAGGTAGGCGTCCTGCCCTTGGTGCGCGTTCAGGAAGGACTGCCGGAAGGCCAGGTTGACCAGGACTCCGCCGAAGGCGCCGATCGCCCCTGCCACCCCGATCAGTGCCGTGGTCCGCCGCCGCGAACGCCGCTCGGCCTCGGCCGGCGGAACGCCGTCCACGACCTCGGCCCGCGCCCTGGCCCGGAAGATCGCCGGGATCATCTTGTACGTCGAACCGTTGCCGGCCCCGCTGAGCACGAAGAGCGCGATGAACCCGCCGAGGAAGAGCGGCAGCGAATGCTGCCGGGACGCCTCCAGCACCGCGCCGGCACCGAGCGCCATCGCCGCGAAGGTCCAGAACGTCACCCGGGCGCCGCCGAAGCGGTCCGCCAGCAGGCCGCCCAGCGGGCGGCAGAGCGAGCCGAGCAGCGGCCCGAGGAAGGTGAGCGAGGCCGCCTTCACCGGGGTGTCGAACTGCTCGTGGAACTGCACCTGGAGAACCTGCCCGAAGGCGAAGCCGAAGCCGATGAACGAGCCGAAGGTGCCGATGTAGAGCGCCGACATCACCCAGCTGTGCCGGTCCCCCAGCACTTCCCGCATCGCCCCGCGGTCGTTGCGCACCGTGGTGAGGTTGTCCATCCGCAGTGCCGCGCCGAGCGCCCCCAGCACGATCAGCGGCAGATAGACCAGCACGAGCAGCCGTGGGTGGCCGGCGCCCGCGGTGGCCAGGACCAGCAGGCCCAGCAGCTGCACCGCCGGCACCCCCAGGTTGCCGCCCCCGGCGTTCACGCCCAGTGCCCAGCCCTTGAGCCGCTGCGGGTAGAAGGCGTTGATGTTGGCCATCGAGGACGCGAAGTTGCCGCCGCCGACCCCGGCCACGGCGGCCACCGCGAGCAGCGTGCCGTAGGAGACGCCGGGCTCCAGGACGATCCCGGCCAGCACGGTCGGTACGAGCAGCAATAGTGCGCTGAAGACGGTCCAGTTGCGTCCGCCGAAGCGCGCCACCGCGAAGGTGTACGGGATCCGCAGCACGGAGCCGAGTGCGGTGGGTACGGCGGTGAGGGTGAATTTCCCGGCCGCGTCGATGTGGTACTCCGGGCCGAGAAAGAGCACCAGTACCGACCACAGGCTCCAGACGGAGAAGCCGATGTGCTCGCTGAGCACCGAGTAGACCAGGTTGCGCCGGGCGATCCGGGCGCCGGACCGGGTCCAGAAGGCGGTGTCCTCCGGGTCCCAGTCCGCGATCCGCCGGGGGCCGGTACCGGTGTCGGTGACGGGTGCGGTGACGCTGCTCATCAGCACACCTCCGCGGGGACGGCCGCGACCACCCGCACCGGCCAGACCCTGAGGGCGGCGGGCGAGCCGTCGGAAGGGCGGTCCTCGTCCAGGCAGCGTCCGGTGCGCAGGTCGAAGGCCTGCTTGTGCATCGGCGAGATCACCACCGGCACTCCGGCCCGGCTGCCGAGCAGGCCCCTGGAGATGACATGGACGCCGCTGAACGGATCGCGGTTGGCCAGCGCGTGCACGGCGCCGCCGCGCTCCCGGAAGACCGCGACCTGGTCGCCCCGCGAGCCCACCAGCACCGCGATCCCACGCCCCGGGACCAGGTCCTGGTACCGGCAGACCGGTGTCCATCCCCGGCCGTCGTCGATCTCCACCGTGTGCTCGCCGTTCTCGTTCGGCAGGATCGTGGTCATCGTGTGCGTACCTCCAGGGCGGGGCCGGCGATCAGCGCCGGCGCGAGGGTGAACCCGTCCTCTTCGGGACGGGCCGGGCGGACCTGCTCGCGCTCGTGGACGAAGCGCACGGTGGGGTCCGGGATTCCCGGGGCGTTGGCGAAGGAGACGAAGCGGCGTACCCGTTCCGGGTCGGCCAGGGTCGCCGCCCACTCGTCCTCGTAGATCTCGACATGGCGGGCCATCAGTTCGTCCAGCTCCGCGCAGATGCCCAGCGAGTCGTCCATGACGACCTCGCGCAGATGGTCGAGGCCGCCTTCCAGACGTTCCAGCCAGGGGGCGGTGCGCTCCAGGCGGTCGGCGGTACGGATGTAGAACATCAGGAACCGGTCGATGGTGCGGATCAGGGTGTCGTGGTCCAGGTCGACGGCCAGCAGGTCGGCGTGGCGCGGTGTCATTCCGCCGTTGCCGCCGACGTAGAGGTTCCAGCCCTCCGAAGTGGCGATCACCCCGAAGTCCTTGCTCTGCGCCTCCGCGCACTCCCGGGCGCAGCCGGAGACGGCGGACTTGAGTTTGTGCGGTGCCCGCAGGCCCCGGTAGCGGAGCTCCAGTTCGATCGCCAGGGCGACCGAGTCCTGCACCCCGTAGCGGCACCAGGTCTGCCCGACACACGACTTGACCGTGCGCAGCGCCTTGCCGTAGGCGTGGCCGGATTCGAAGCCGGCGTCCACCAGGCGGCGCCAGATGCCCGGCAGTTGGTCGACGGTTGCGCCGAACAGGTCGATGCGCTGGCCGCCGGTGATCTTGGTGTAGAGACCGTAGTCGCGGGCGATCTCACCGATGGTGATCAGCCCTCCGGCGGTGATCTCGCCGCCAGGGATCCGGGGCACCACCGAGTAGGAGCCATTGCGCTGGAGGTTGGCCAGGAAGTGGTCGTTGGTGTCCTGCAGGGCGGCCTGTTCGCCGTCCAGCACGTGGCCATTGCCGAGGGCGGCAAGGATCGAGGCCACGGCCGGTTTGCAGATGTCGCAGCCCTCGCCGCTGCCGTGCTCGTCGATCAGCCGGGAGAAGCCGGTGATGCCCTTGACCCGGACGATCTCGTACAGCTCGGCGCGGGTGTGGGTGAAGTGCTCGCACAGTCCTCGGGTCACTTCGATCCCGCCCGCTTCGAGCTCCTCGGTCACGATGGAGCCCAACAGCTTGACGCAACTGCCGCATCCGGTACCGGCCTTGGTGCACTTCTTGACCTCGGGAACGGTGCGCATGCCCTGCTCGGAGACCGCCGCGCGGATCGTTGTCCTGCTGACGTTGTGGCAGGAGCAGACCACTGCTTCGTCCGGCAGCGTCACGGGGCCGCGCCGGCTGTCCGCCTCGGGCAGCAGCAGCTGTTCGGCCGGGCAGGGAAGCGGGGACGCGCGGACCGCGAGCGGGCGCAGCGTGGCGTACGACTCGGCGTCGCCGACCAGTACGCCGCCGAGCAGCCGGCCGTCGGGGCCGACCACGAGCTTCTTGTAGATTCCGGCCCGGCTGTTGGCGTACAGCACTTCCAGGGCGCCTTCGGTGGTGCCCAGTGCGTCGCCGAAGCTGGCCACGTCCACGCCCAGCAGCTTGAGCTTGGTGGAGGTGTCGGCGCCGGTGAACTCTGCGACGGTGCCGGTGAGTTCGCGGGCCACCGTGTCAGCCATGGCGTAGCCGGGGGCGACCAGGCCGTAAACCCGGCCGTCGACGGCGAGGGCGCACTCTCCGATGGCCCAGATGTGCGGGTCCGCGGTGCGGCAGTGCGCGTCGACCGTGATGCCGCCGCGCCGGCCGACCGGCAGGCCGCAGTCGCGGGCGAGCTGGTCGCGCGGGCGGACTCCTGCCGAGAAGACGACCAGGTCGACGGGCAGGTCGGTGCCGTCGGAGAGCGTCATGGTCCGGGCCCGGCCCTGCTCGTCGGTGCCGATGCGTTCGGTGCCCGCACCGGTGTGTACGTGGACGCCGAGGTCCTCGATCTTGCGCCGGAGCACAACGCCGCCGCCGTCATCGATCTGGAGGGCCATCAGCCGGGCCGCGAACTCGACGACATGGGTTTCGAGGCCCATGGCGCGCAGCGCGCCGGCCGCTTCCAGGCCGAGCAGCCCGCCGCCGACCACCGCGCCGACCGTGGCGTGCCCGGCACTCACGGTGATCGCCTCCAGGTCCTCGATGGTCCGGTAGACGTGGCAGCCCGCGGCGTCGTGGCCGGGCACCGGTGGCACGAACGGGTAGGAGCCGGTGGCCAGCACCAGGGCGTCGTAGCGCAGTTCGGCGCCGCTTCGGGTGGTGACGGTGCGGGCCCGACGGTCGATCGCGGTGGCCGGGTCACCGAGACGGAGGTCGATGCCGTGCTGTTCGATGAACCCGGGCGGGCACAGGGTCAGTTCGTCGGCCGATGTGCCGGAGAACCAGCTGGTCAGGTGGACCCGGTCGTAGGCGGGGCGGGGCTCCTCGGCGAGCACGGTGACCCGCCAGGAGTGCGGTTCATCTGCGGCCTGCTGCTCGAACAGGGCTTCCAGGAAGCGCTGTCCGACCATGCCGTGGCCGATCAGGACCAGGGACTTCTCGATCACGGGCAGTCTCCTCGGTTGGCGGTACGTACGGTCATGGGGTGGTCGTCAGGAGGTCAAGGGGCTCCGGCGGCAGCGGATCGTCGCGCTCATAGGCCCGGGTCAGGGTGCCGACCGCGGCCAGGTCGCCGAGCAGGATGCCGCCGACGAGCCGTTCGCCGCGCAGCACGAGCTTCTTGTACGAGCCGCGGGTCGGGTCGACCAGGCGCAGCACATCGGTGCCGGGAACGTTCTCGCCCACCTCGCCGAAGGCCGCGTATTCGAGGGGCCCCGCGCTGAGCCGGGCCAGTGGGCGGGAGCCGGAGTACCGGGCGTCCTGGTCGGTGCCGGCCAGCCGGGCCGCCAGCAGATCGGCCTGGTCCCAGGCGGGGCCGGCCAGTCCGTGGACGGTCCCCCGGTGCTCGGCGCAGTCGCCGATCGCGTGCACGCCGGGGGCGGAGGCCGCGAGCCGGTCGTCCACCACGACTCCCGAGCGCACCGCGAGCCCGGCCGCACCGGCCAGCCCGGTACGCGGGCGGACCCCGCAGGCGAGCACGACCAGGTCGGCCTCCAGCACGTAGCCACTGGCCAGTTCGACCCCGGTCACACGTTCTTCCCCGCGCAGGGCGCGCGCCCGGTTGCCCGGGTAGGTCTCCACGCCGAGCGCGGCGAGGGCGACGCGCAGCGCCCGACCGGCCTGCTCGTCGAGGTGACGCTCAATCAGATGCGGTGCCTGATGGACGATTTCGACCGGCAGGCCGAGGGCGGCCAGCGCCCGGGCGGTGCTCACCCCGAGCACCCCGCCGCCGATCACCACGGCGCGCTCGGCTGCGACGGCGTCCTCGGCGAGCCGTGCGCAGTCGGCCAGTGTGCGGAACGCGTGCACACCGGCCGTCAGCCCGTCCGGCCCGTGCAATCCGCGCAGCGGCGGCAGCACGGGGTTGGCGCCGGTGGCCAGGACCACCTCGTCGTAGGGGGCGGACTCCCCGCCGGCCAGCCGCAGTTCGCGCGCCGCCGGGTCCAGAGCGACCACTTCGCAGCCGGTGCGCAGGGCTGCCCCGGCGCCGTAGGGCAGTGTCACGGCCTCCGGGTCGTAGCGCCCGGTCAGCACGTCGGCCAGCAGTACCCGGTTGTACGGGGCGCGCGGCTCGGCCCCGTACAGCAGCACGTCCCCGTCCCCGCCCAGTGCCCGGTACTGCTGCGCGAACCTGGCGCCCGCCATACCCGCGCCGACCACCGCGATCCGCCGGCTCACCGGACCCGCTCCACACGTACCGCGCACACCTTGAACTCGGGCATCCCGGAAGTCGGGTCGAGGGCCGGATTGGTGAGCGTGTTGGCCCGTCCGGCACCGGCCCAGTGGAAGGGCATGAAGACGGTGTCGGGCCGGATCGTGTCGGTGACCCGGGCCGGGGCCACAGCTCGGCCGCGTCGGCTGGTGACCGCGAGTGCGTCCCCCTCGGCCGCCCCGAGCCGCGCGGCCAGCTGGGGGTGCAGCTCGACGAACGGGCCGGGCGCGGCCCGGTTCAGCTCGGGCACCCGGCGGGTCTGGGCGCCGCTCTGGTACTGCGCGACCACCCGCCCGGTCGTCAGGTAGAGCGGGTACTCGTGGTCCGGCTCCTCGGCGGCCGGACGGTGGGTGACGGGGGCGAAGCGGGCCCGGCCGTCCGGGGTGGCGAAGCGTTCCAGGAAGAGCCGGGGCGTACCGGGGTGCTGCTCCGCGGGACAGGGCCAGAAGACTCCGTCCTCGGCCCGGATCCGCCGGTAGCTGATCCCCGCGTAGTCGGCCGGGCCACCGGCCGAGGCACGACGGAGCTCCTCGAACACCTCTTCGGCGTGGTCCGGGAAGCCCTTGTCCACGCCGAGCCGCGCGGCCAGTTCGCGCAGCACGTGCAGATCGGTGCGGACGCCTTCCGGCGGGGCGAGCGCGGCCTGGCGCAGGATCACGCGGCCCTCCAGGTTGGTCAGCGTGCCGGTCTCCTCCGCCCACTGCGCGGCGGGCAGTACCACGTCGGCGAGGTGCGCGGTCTCGGAGAGCACCAGGTCGCTGACCGCCAGGAAGTCCAGGGCACGCAGCCGTCCGGTGATGTGGCCCGCGTTCGGCGCGGAGACCACCGGGTTGGAGCCCATCAGCAGCAGCGCCCGCGCCCCGCCCTCGGTCCCCAGCGTGTCCAGCAGTTCGTAGGCCGAGCGGCCGGGGCCGGGCAGGTCGTCGGCCTCGACGTCCCAGACGCCGGCGATGTGCGCGCGGGCGGCCGGGTCCTCGATCGAGCGGTAGCCGGGCAGCTGGTCGGCCTTCTGGCCGTGTTCGCGCCCGCCCTGCCCGTTGCCCTGGCCGGTCAGGCAGCCGTAGCCGGAGCCCGGCCGGCCGGCCTTGCCCAGCGCCAGGCAGAGGTTGATCCAGGCTCCGACGGTGTCGGTCCCCTTGCTCTGCTGCTCCGGGCCACGTGCGGTGAGCACGATGCCGGTGCCGGCGTCCGCGAAGAGCCGCAGGGCCTCGCGCAGTTGGTGCGCCGGGACGCCGGTCAGCGCCTCCACCCGCTCCGGCCAGTGCGCCATCGCCGCGGTGCGGGCCGCCTCGAAGCCGGTGGTGCGCCCGGCGACGAACTCCTGGTCCACCCGGCCGTCGGCGATCGCCAGGTGCAGCAGGCCGAGCGCGAGTGCCAGGTCGGTACCGGGTACCGGCTGCAGATGGAGGTCGGCCTGCTCCGCGGTACGGGTGCGCCGCGGGTCCACCACGATCAACGTACCGCCGTTGGAACGGAGTTCGCGGAAGTAGCGCAGCGCGGGCGGCATGGTCTCGGCCGGGTTGCCGCCGACCAGGATCACGCAGTCGGCCGTCGCGATGTCCGCCATCGGGAAGGGCAGCCCGCGGTCGAGGCCGAACGCGATCCTGTGCGCGGCGGCGGCCGAGGACATGCAGAACCGGCCGTTGTAGTCGATGTTCGGGGTGCGCAGCACCACCCTGGCGAACTTGCCGAGCAGATACGCCTTCTCGTTGGTCAGTCCTCCCCCGCCGAAGACCGCGACGGACTCCCGTCCGTGGCGCCGCCCGGCCGCCGCCAGACCGGCCGCCACCCGGTCGAGCGCCTCGGTCCAGGACGCCTCGCGCAGCCGGCCGCCCCGCTGGTCGCGGACCAGGGGCGCGGTCAACCGGGCGCCCGCGCCGAGCAGCGCGGCGGCCGACTGGCCCTTGCCGCAGAGCGCACCGCGGTTGACCGGGAAGTCGGGGCGCGCCAGCACATGCGCCTCGCCGCCGCCGTGCGGCGCCCGCAGGCGCATGCCGCACTGCAGTGAGCAGTACGGGCAGTGGGTCTCGGTCGTCGTCATGCCACCGAGCGTCGGTCAGCGCCGTTACGCGGCCGGGTCGCTCGTGTTGCACCCGGGGTACGGCTGCTTCACCGTCGAGCGGGCCCAAGGTGACACGGCGGAAACCTCACGTAACGTCGGGGCGGCTGCCGCTTACCTCGGTGTGATGGGCGCGCAACCGGGACGAAACAGCACTGGCCGAGCCTGCACGACATGGACAGCACGCAGCCCTCGGGCCCTCTGGTCGGCTTCACCGTCGGAGTCACCGCCGCGCGCCGCCGGGAGGAGCTCGTCGCGTTGCTGCGCCGACGCGGTGCCAAGGTCGTGGAGGCGCCTGCCCTGCGGATCCTTCCGCTGGAGGACGACGCGGCGCTGCGCCGCGCAACCGCGCGCTGCCTGACCGGTCCGCTCGACTACGTGGTGGCGACGACCGGGGTCGGCTGGCGCGGCTGGCTGAGCGCGGCGGACGGCTGGGGGTACGGTCCGCGGCTGGCCGAGGTGTGCCGGGAGGCCGTGGTGCTCACTCGCGGACCGAAGGCGACCGGTGCGGTGCGCGCCGGAGGTCTGAGCGAGACGTTCTCCCCGGTCACCGAGGCCACCGACGAGCTGCTGAGCTGGCTGCTCGCCCGCGATCTGCCCGGCAGACGGATCGCCGTGCAGGAGCACGGGGTGCCGCTGGACGCGTTCACCGCCGCGCTGGGCGAGCGCGGGGCCGAGGTGATCCCGATTCCGGTCTACCGCTGGGGCCCGCCCGACGATCCGTCGGCGTTGCGCCGACTGGTCGAGCAGACGGCCCGTCGCGAACTGCACGCGCTCACCTTCACCAGCGCGCCCGCGATCACCGCCTTCCTGGCTGCGGCGGACGAACTCGGGCTCCGTGAGGCGGCGTTGGACGGGCTTCGGAAGGATGTACTGCCGGTGGGCATCGGTCCGATCTGCGCCCGGCCGCTGGAGGAGGCGGGCATTGCCGTGCTCTGCCCCGAACGGGGCCGGCTCGGGGCCATGGTGCGGACCATCGAGGCCGCCCTGCCCGCCCGCGGCAGGCGTGAAGTCCGCTCCGGCGCCGGCGTGCTGGTTCTACAGGGAAACGCCGTGCTGATCGACGGCGGGCCGGCCGTGCAGCTGCCCCCACTGCTCGCGGCGGTGTTGCGCGCGCTGGCCGAGCAGCCGGGGCGGGTGCTCAGCCGGGCCGAACTGCTGCGCCGGGTGTGGGGCACCGGCCAGGCGGACGAACACGCCGTGGAGGCGGCCGTCGCCCGATTGCGCGGGGCGCTCGGCGGGCATGCCCGCCTGGTGCGTACGGTGCCCAAGCGCGGCTACAGCCTGGCGGCGGCGCTGTGACGCGAGCAGCCGCCCCCACCCTCCTGGCCGTCGCGCACGGCACCCGCGACCGGGCGGGCATCGCCACCTACCACGCGCTGCTCGACGAGATCCGCGCCCAGCGGCCCGGCCTGACGGCCCACCTCGCCTTCCTCGACCTCGCCCCTCCCGCCCCGGCCCGGGTGCTGGCCGATCTGTCCGGCGCAGTGGTACTGGTTCCGCTGCTGTTGAACACCGGCTATCACACCCGCGTCGACCTCCCCGCCGTACGGGCCACCGCCCCGCACCTGGACATCCGGGTGGCCCCGGCGCTCGGCCCGGACCCGCTGCTCGCCGCCGCTCTCGGCGACAAGCTCGCCGAAGCGGGGTGGTTCCGGACACGGTCCGGGGCGGATGCCGTCGTGCTCACGGCGGCCGGGTCCACCGACCCGGCGGCCGGCGCGGACACCGCGCTGATGGCCGGCCTGCTCCGGCAACGGCTCGGGCAGCCGGTCGTCCCCGCCTACCTCTGCGCGAGTACGCCGACTCCGGCCGACACGGTGGACGCCCTGCGCGCGGCAGGCCACCACCGGGTGGCGGTGGCCCGCTTCCTGATGGCCCCGGGCCACTTCGCCCGTCGCGCGGGGCGAGCCGGCGGCTGCCTCACCTCCGCGCCGCTCGGCGCGCACCCGGATGTGGCGCGGCTGGTGCTGAAACGCTTCGACGAGGCGTCCCGGGGCACGGCGTAGCGCAGAAGTACCGCTCGCCCATTCCTGCGACGGACCGGCCGGGCGCGTGGCTGCCGCGGGGCCGCGTACGCCGGACCCGTGACTGCCGCGTGGCCGCGTACGCCGGACCCGTGACTGCCGCGGGGTCGCGCACGCCGGACCCGTGGACTCACCCTCGCGCGGTCCCCGGATTCTGCCGTTCCGGGGGCATGGTCACTCCGCGCCGCTGGCTGGCGGTGTGCCTGCGCAGGTTGTCGACCTGCTGGACGAGACGGTCGACGCGGTCGGCGAGGTCGCGATGGTCCTCCAGGTGGAGGCGCGCCTCGCCGAGCGGCCCGATGAGACGGGCGGGGTCGTCGCCGCCGAGGGCGTCGTTCAGCTCGTCGACGGCTGCGGCGGCCCGCTCGGGAAGGTCGGTGAGGGAGGTGATCCGCCCGGCGAGCCGACGGAGGTCCGCCGCGTTGTCCCGCGCCCAGGCGGCGACCGTGCGATTGGCGGCGCGGCGGTCACGAGTGGCCTGTACCCGTTGTTCGCCGGTGGTGCCCAGCGGGCCCCTACGCAGCCGCAGGTAGCGGCGTTCGGCGGCCTGACGACTGGTGACACCGAGCGGCTGGGCGATCTCGGCCCAGCTGGCTCCGGCCTCGCGGGCGATCTCGATGAGGGACGGCTCCCATGGCGCGAGCCGCCGGCGTACGTCCCGGAGCAGAAGGAGGGCGTCAAGCGCGTCCGCGCGCTCGGGCACGGCGCCTGCGGGTTCCGGGCCGTCGGGTGCGCAGGCCTGCCGCAGGACGGCATCGATGGTGCCGAGCGCGGTGGCGGCAGCGAGGAGCGAGGCCGGAACACCCGCGGTGCCGGGGATCTCGGCTGAGGCATGCGCGTCGACTTCGGTCACGGACCAGCCTTCCCGGACGTATGCGTGTCATCGTTCGCATGACATCACACTTGTCATCCTTTGGATGACATGTTACAACCGAGGTGAGACGCGTGACGAAAATGTCCGGATTTGCCCCAGAGGTGATTCGTGATGCGGATGCCCACCGACCCCTTCCGCGAACTCGATCGGCTCGTCCGGGAGATCGCGACGGGTATGGAGCGCCGGCTCCGACCAGCGGATCACCGCCCGACGCGTTGAATCGGTGGACCGCGGAGGGCGGGGTACACGCCCTTTCCCGCCCCGGCCTCCGCCCGCGGTCCGCGGGAAGGGGGCTGTGTTGACGCACATGCGATGGCAGGCGTTCCTCGAAACGGTCCAGGAACGCGGCGCCTATCCCACGCCCCAGGAAGCGGAACGGGCCGCTCGGGTGGTCCTGGCGCTGCTCGGGGCACACCTGGTCGGCGAGGAGCGGAGCGAGCTGGCCGCACGGCTCCCCGAAACGTTCGCGCTGATCCTGCTCAACCCGCTGCAGGCCGCCGAACCACTCACCCCCGAACGGTTCGTCCGTGCCACCGCCGCGTGGGTCGAGGGCGCCACCGAGCGGACCGCCGCGTGGGACACCAGCGCCGTTCTCAGCGTGGTGGCCGACGCCTGCGACGAGGACCTCCTGCACCGCGTCCTGTTGCAGCTTCCCCCCGGATACGACGTCCTCTTCGGCTGCCCCGTGTCCGGCTGAGAGGCCGGCGGTGACCGGTACGCCCTGGCCGTTCGAAGGCTCCACCGGTTGCCGGAAACGCCGCGCGCCCGCCGCGCGGGCGAGCGTCGACCTGAAGGAGTATCGAATGTCGGCCTTCGAACGGATCACGCCGGTGACCGGCGCACCGTGCTGGGTGAACCTGATGGCTCCCGATCTGCCTGCCGCGCAGTCCTTCTACGCATCGGTCATGGACTGGGACTTCCGTGCCAGCGACCTCGGCAGCGATTTCTCGGTGGCCACGGCACACGGCAAGCCCGTTGCCGGGATCGGGTCGCACTGCCCCTGCATCGGCCCGCCCACCGTCTGGACACCGTACTTCGCCGTGAAGCACGCCGATGAGACCGCGAACCGGGTCAAGGAGCGTGGCGCGACCCTCGCGAACGGGCCGCTGGACCTGGGCGAGGGGCGAGCGGCGCTCGCCACCGACCGCGACGGGGCCGTCTTCGGTTTCTGGGAGGGCCCCGCCCTGGCCTGGTCGGTCGGGTACGGCAGCGCTCCCGCCCGGCTCGATCTGCAGACGCGCGACGCCTTCGAGGCTGCCGCTTTCTACGCAGCGGTCCTCGGCTGGGCCAGACCGCCCGGCGGCTGCGTGGTCGACTACGCGCAGGACCATGTCTTCGTCCAGGTCGCCGGACGTACGGTCGTCACGCTGCGCGGCGGGGGCATCGAGTCCGCACCGGATCCGAAGATCCGCCCCCGCTGGATCGTGGACTTCCACGTCCCGGACATCGAGCGGACCGCGGCGGCCGCGGCCGCCGCCGGGGGCGAGTTCTCACCGATCGCCTTCTCGCACGCCGGTTCCTCCAAGACCGCGTACGTCATTCGCGACCCGGACGGCGGTCTCTTCACCGTGTCCGTGGTGTAGCGAACGGAGAGGTACGGCGAACGTGACCCGCCCTCCGCCGGGCACGGCCGTGCGGCCCCTGGACCGGCCGCCCGTCGCAGACAGGGGAACCGGCCTGCAGGCCGCGCCTGCTGCCGCGTCCGCCCCAGCTGTGCCACGGTGGACGGTGCTGCCGGCTGTCGGAGGCTGATGTGATCGTGCTCGTCTGGATCAATGAAGGCACCTGGCGGGCCGCCGTGGACGCCGCCCGCGCCCACACCGGGGCCGGCGACGAGATCACCCTGCTGTACGTCACCGGCGACGACGTCGCCGAAGCGGCCCACGGTGCGTTCGTCGGCCTGCTCGGCCGCGGCCATCCCGAGCGCGATCCCGGCGACCGGGTGGCGGCCCTGTCCGCGAGCGCCGCCGCCGAACTCCTGGAGGCGGCCGCCGGCCGCCTGGACCGGCCCGCGACACGCCTGCGAGCCCGCGGTCGCCCCGAAAGGGAGGTCGTCCGCGCCGCCGAGGGTGCCGGCCTGCTCGTCTGCGCACGCGATGGTGACCGCCGCCGCCCGGGCCCCCACAGCCTGGGCCCCGCGACGCGCTTCGTCGTCGACCATGCCCCGTGCCCCGTCCTGCTGGTCTGGCCCGAACCCTGACGTCCCGGGCCCCGGGGTCTGGGTGGTCACCAGGACATGGACCTTCCGGCATCGTTCATGACCGACTCCCGAAGAGCACCGCGGTACGCCGACCATGGACGACCACCCGTCCCTCGCAATGTCACCGCACCACCCTGACCAGGGCCGCCGACTCCGCGTCGCGTGTTCGCGCTCGGTCTCGGGAACGGCCGCTGGATACAAGGGAGTCGAGGAATTCATCTGTCGCCTCAGCACTCGATCACGTTGACTGCGAGTCCGCCGCGCGCGGTCTCCTTGTACTTGTCCTTCATGTCCCGGCCGGTGTCCCCGGTACGTCCATGTCCCGGCCGGTGTCCCCGGTACGTCGACGACCGAGCCGGGCTCGCCGGCGAGGGCGTCGCGCACGTCGTCCACCAGCGCCGCGTCGTCGGTGCGGGACAGGATCAGCCACTCGTCGGGGCCGAGCCACAGCGCCGTGTGCGCACCCCGTCTGCGCGGTCTCGCCACAGTGCTCCGGCAGCAGCAGCCCGAGGGCCGCAGCGAACCGGCGGGCCGCCGCCGACGCGGGGTCGACGCGCAGGCTCACCATGGTGACGAAGGGCCACTCCGTCAGGCGGACGCCGCGGGCGCCGCCGGCTCACCTGAACACGGCAACCGGGGCGGACCGCCCTGGAAGGCTTCCGTCGAGCCTGTCAGTGTGGTCACCCCGTGTGCGAGCCGGGGTTCAGATGGCGGTGCGGCCGCCATCGACGGCGACGGTCGCGCCGGTGACGTAGCTGGCTTTCGACGAGGCGAGGAATGCGACGACCTCGGCGATCTCGGCAGGCTCGGCCGCGCGCTTCATCGCTGTGGTTTCGGCGATCGCGTCGAACAGCTCGCGGCCCGCGCCCCGGGTATAGACCGGGCCGGGGGCAACGGTGTTGAAGCGGACGCCACGACCGCTGTACTCGGCCGTCCAGCTCTGCGTCAGGGATGCGAGCGCGGCCTTGGTCGCGCCGTACGCGGCGGCGTTGGCCAAGCCGAGGCTGCCGGCCACGCTGCCGATGTTGATCACGCTGCCCGATCCCTTCGCCGCCATCGCCGGAACGAACGCGGCCACGAGGAAGAACGCCGCGCGAACATTGCCGGCGAACATCGCGTCGTAGTCGGAGACCTTCATCTCCTCGGTCGGTGCCCAGACGGCATGCCCGGCGTTGTTGACCAGGACGTCGATCTCGCCGACCTCCGCGGCGAGCCGGTCGATGCCGACCGGGTCCTCCAGGTCCGCCGCGACGAATCGGGCGTGGCCGCCGACTGTGGTGATCTCGTCGACGGTCTCGGCGCCGCGCTGGGCGTTGCGGCCGGCCACGACGACGGACATTCCCTCGGCGGCCAGCCGCTTGGCAACCGCCCGGCCGATGCCGGACGTGGCCCCGGTGACCAGGGCAGTGAGGGGGTGCTGGTCGAGGTTTGCGCGCTCCGCAGACATGGGATGCACCTTTCGGCTGGCCGGGGCAGCCCACGCCCGACACGCGGGTGAACCCCGATGCGCGGACCCTGGGTCTACCCTCCACTGTCCCTGCCACCGCAGGCTCCAGCACCTGCGGCTACTCCGTCTCGGGGGGCCGCACAGTCATCCTCACGGTCTTCTCGAGTGGCTGCGCCGCGTGTCGGGCCAATGACGGGCATTGGCTCAATCGCACCGAGGCGCGGCTTGCGGTGACGCCTGAGACGTACATCGTGACGTGCGATATCTGTACTCCGGAGGCGGGGCTGCTGCCGGAGTGGGCTCGAGCGGTCATGTGGTGCCGTCCGGGGCGAGGTCGGGGCGCAGGCGGTGCCAGGAGGGGTGGCGCAGTCGGCCTGCTCGGGTCCGGGTCACGTACCGGACTTCGCCGACCAGGCGGGGCAGTACCCACCGTGCTCCGGCCACCGCGGGTGCCTCGTCGAAGGGGCACTCATCGATCGCGGCAACCTGGAGCAGACCTGCGAGCGTGGTGCGCTCCGTGTCGCTCCACCCGGTGCCGACGCTGCCCACATACCGCAGAGCGCCCTCATGCCACTCTCCCACCAGGAGCGCGCCGGGCAGACCGGCGAGCCGGCCGCGGCCGGGCACCCACCCGCCGACGATCACGTCGGCGGTACGGACGTGCCGGATCTTGATCCATGCGCGGGAGCGGACACCCGGTTCGTACACGGAGGTGAGCCGCTTGGCGAGCACGCCCTCCAGTCCCGCCGTCCGCGTCATCTCCAGGGCCTGAGCCCCGTGCCCGACGACCGCTGCCGGCGTCGACCAATGGGCCCCGTCCAGGTCCAGGTCCTCCAGGAGGGCGCGGCGCTGGGTGTAGGGCAGCCGGACCAGGCTGTGGTTCAGGTGGACGGCGTCGAACAGGATCAGGTGGGCGGGCACGACCTGGGCCATACGGGCGGCCTTCGTCGGGGATCCGGCCAGTCCCATCCGAGACTGCAGCCGCTCGAAATCGCTGCGGCCCTCGCTGTCGAGAGCGACGATCTCACCATCGAGAATCGCGGGACTGTCGAGCGCGGAGCCCAGTCCTGTGAGTTCCGGGTAGGCGGCGGTGATGTCCGCGCCGGACCGGGCCCGCAAGCTGACCGTCCCGTCGCCCGGCAGGTAGACCATGGCCCGCTGACCGTCGTACTTCACCTCGAACGCCCACCGGTCTTCTACGGCCTCGGGCGGCAGGCTGCCCGGGGTGGCGAGCATGGGCGCAATCCGCGGCAGCGTGACCATGATGGCGCGCCCTTGTCCGGTCAGGACGCGCTGCGTTTCTTCGCAGCCGGTTTTCTGGCCGCGCTCTTCTTCGCGGCCGCCGCCTTCTTCGCCGCGGTCTTCTTGTCCGGGGCGGTCATCTTCTTCGCCGTTGTCTTTTTGCCGGGCCGCATCTCGTGCACGGTCGCGTCCTCGCCGTGCTCGCCGCGCGCTTCCCTGGCCGCCTCGACCGAGGCGTTCAGGGCGGCCATCAGGTCCACGACCTTCCCGGACTCCCGCTCCTCGCCCTCGACCGGCTCCGGGATCTTCTTGCCCCCCGACTTCGCCTCGATCAGCTCTTCCAGGGCGTCGCGGTACTGGTCCCGGAACCCGCTGGCGTCGTCCATGGCCATCGTGTCGGTGAGCTGGACAGCCCGCTCGATCTCGTCGTCGTCCAGATCGATGGCCTTGGGTGTGAGGGATCGGGGGCTACGGATCTCGTCCGGCCACCGCAAGCTGTGCAGCACGATCGCGCCCTCACGCACGCGAAGGAGTCCGAGACGCTCGCGGCCATGCCAGGCAAACTTCGCGACGGCGACCTTGTCGGAGCGCTCCAGCGCCTTGCGGAGCAGGGTGTAGGGCTTGGCGGCGACCTGTCCGTCGACCGCGAGGTAGTACGAGTCGCTGATCCGGATCGGGTCGATACTGTCGGCCGAGATGAACGCGGCGATCTCGATCGCCTTGGCCGTCGGCAGCGGCATCTCGTCCAGCTCTTCATCAGAGATCGGGACCATCTGATCCTTGGTGAGCTCGTAGCCCTTGCCGATCTCCTCCTGCGGCACGACCTCGTCGTCGAGCTCGCACACCTTGCGGGTGCGGACCCTGCCCATGTCCTTCAGGTGGACCTGATGGAACCGGATCGCATGGTCCTCGGTCGCACTGATGATCTTGACGGGGATCGTGACCAGGCCGAAGCTGATCGCTCCGGTCCACAGGGGCCGCGGCATACCTACCTCCAGGCCCCCCTGGCGATGTGGGCCGGGTAGCGGACCGGAGCGCCCGGGGAAGGGATACCGGCCCCGTACAAGGGGTCGGGGCGCAGCCGGGCCACCGCCCGTACCCCGATCCTCACGCCGGTGCCCTGGCGTCGCATGTGGATCACGGGGCGGGTGTGCCGGGGGTGGAGCTATGTGGTGCTGTCCGGGGTGCGGTCGTGCGGCTCGGTGCGCAGGGGGCGGTGTACTGGTCGGGAGTGGGTGCTTGGGCCGCGTCCGCTGCCTGTACGGCTTTCGTCTCCGTGTATTCACCGGGGTCGGCCGTGCGGCTGTGCCTGCCGGCCTGGTCGGTGAGCCGGTGCCGGGCCTCTGCTGCCTGTTGTGGCACGAGCGCCGCCAAGAGGTACTCGCGTCGCGTCCCTGTCACCGGGATCTGTGCCCGCGCCAAGCACAAGCTGGTGTTTGTCCGCCGGTCACTTCCGTGCACCTGCGCCACGACACCACCCACGACGTTCTTGCCCCCGGCTCGGCGCCGACCGAGCCCCACTGCTGCCCGACAGCCCGCAGCCTCGAGTGGCTCCATCAGATGACCCGCGGCGAGAACGCGAGGATCGCCCCGGTCACCCGCCCTCTGCTGCCCTGTGCCCCGCGCATCTCCCTGCCTGACGACGTGGCGCTGCCCGTCCTCGAGCAGCTCTACGGCGACTCCAGCACCTACGTGCGCACGTCGGTCGCCAACCATCTGCACGACCTGTCCGTGACGCAGCCGGATCTGGTGCTGGCCACACTTCAGCGTTGGAAGGTCTCTGGTCTCGTTCCCGACAAGCACTTCGCGTTCATCGCCCGGCAGGCCCTTCGGAGCAGGCTGAAGAAGGGCTGGCCGGATGCCTACGCCTTCCTCGGCTACGCGCCGGTCGAGCTGACGCCTCTCGTCCTGGAGCGCACCGAGCTCGTCGACGGCGACACGCTCAGCTTCTCCGCCACTCTCACCACCACCGCGCCCGTCCCGGTGCACATGATGTTCGTGATCTCTTCGACGACGCGGACCGGCAAGCCGCGTGAAAAGCTGTACTTCCTTCTGCGCAGCACCGGCAAGCCGCGCGAGAAACTGCCGCTCGCCAAGGACCACGTGCTGCGCTCTACCTCCACTGTGGAGCTCACGCCGGGTGCGTATTCGATCGCCCTCCAGGTCAACGGACGCCGTTTCCCGGAGGTGACTTTCCGCGTCCGGAAGGCATGACGAACTGACCACCCTCCTGAACTGAACCGACCCACCTCGTAGGGCGTGGCGCCCCCTCGCGCCACGGCCCGGTCAGCCCTGCGCAGAGCAGACCGAAGGCTCACGCCCTCTGCTCCCGTCCCCGGACCGCGACCCTGCGCATTGCGACCGACGGCGTTTCGGCCAACGCCCACTCCTGGAGCGCCTCTTGCGGCACAAGGGCCCATGCACCCCGCACCTTTCAACAGCCGCATGAAACCGGGATTCGAAACTCGGCCGAAAGACACGTGTTCGATATCTCGGTGGGGTCGTTGAACCCGAGGATGCCGCCACGACTGTCAGGAAGGAGCGACGTTGACACGCACCGGCCCACGCCGCGATACCCCGCAGGACGCGAAGACCACGCCGGCGAAGGACACGATCTCGAACGCGGAGCGCGAGCTGTACGGGGGACGGCTGCGCTACGACCAGTCCTACGTACGTCACGAGGGCCCGTTGACCAGGCTCTCGTTCCGGCACATGGCGGCCGCGTTGCCGCGCATGGTCGCCCTGGTGCTCCGTACCGGCTGGCAGACGGATCGGCGGGCGATGGCGGGCGTGGTGGCCGCGCAGCTCGGGCAAGGAGTGACCGCGGCGTGGGGACTGGTTGCGGTCAACAGCGTGCTCACCGATCTGTTCGCGGAGGGTCCGACGGCGGACAGGCTGCGCGAAGCCCTGCCGTCCCTGACAGTGCTGGCAGCGACCGCGGTGATCGCTGCGTTGCTGATGGCGTGGTCGACGGCGATGTCCGGACGGCTGGAGCCACAGGTTGAGCGGGCGGTCTCGGCGCGCTACTACGCGGCCGTCACCCGGGTCGAGCTGGAGGCGACCGAGCGCCCCGAGGTGCAACGTGTACTGGAGGCAGGCCGGTTCGGCACGGACTCGGCCCGCAGCATGCTGATGCTGTCGGTAGGGGTCGGCAACGTCCTCATCTCGATGGTGGCGGCAGCCGTCGTATTGGCGTCGCTGCACTGGATGCTGCTGCCGATGCTGCTCGTGATCGCCCTGCCCAAGGGATGGGGCGCGGTCAGCTCCGCACGCCGCGAGTACGTCTCGAAGCTGCACTGGATCGATCACCGGCGGGCCATCGCCTCGCTCCTGGGCTTTCTGACCCGCCCGCACGCGCAAGGCGAGATTCGCGTGCACGCCGCCGGAACAAAACTGCTGTGCGGCTACGAGGAGATGTCCCGCCAGACCGAGGCGGAGCAGCGGCGCCTGGCCCGTGCGCAGGCCGCCACGGACCTGGTGGCCGGCGGGTTTGCGGGCATCGCTTCGTTGGCCTGCTATGGAGTTCTGTGGTGGTTGCTGGCCGGCGGATCATTGCCGCTCGCCGTCGGCGGCACCGCGGTCCTCGCGATCCGTGCGTCGACGGCCCGGTTGACCTCGTTGGTCCAGCAGGTCAACCGGCTCTACGAGGAGCTGCTGTTCCTCACCGACACCGAAGACGCCATCGCACTGGCCACCGAGAACGCCATCCCCGCCATCGGCACTCCGTTGCCGGCCCGCGTCCATCAGGTCCGCGTGGACAACGTGTCGTACACCTACCCCGGGGCCGACTCCCCCGCGTTGCAGGACGTCAGTTTGAGGGTGCGCCGCGGCGAGGTGACCGCGTTGGTGGGCGCGAACGGGTCCGGCAAGACAACCCTGACCAAGGTGCTGTCCGGACTGCTGCTGCCCCCCGAGGGCAATGTGTGGTGGCAGGAGGCCGAGGACGGCGACCAGGTCGAGCTCCGGGACGCAAGCCGGGCCGAGATCTTCGCCATGGTGGGGTTGCTCGCGCAGGACTTCCCTCGCTGGGAGATGACCGCGGCCGCGAACGTGGCGATCGGGGCCGGTGACCGTGTCCGCGACATGGACCGGGTGAAGTCTGCCGCGCTATCGGCCGGCGTCCTCAAGCTGATCGAGGGCTTGCGCCACGGCTGGGACTCCATCGTCTACAAGGGCTACGAGCGCGGTGTCCAGCTCTCGGGCGGGCAGTGGCAGAAGCTCGGCACGGCGCGAAGCCTGTACCGAGGCGCTCCCTTCCTCCTGGTCGACGAGCCGACTTCGGCGCTCGACCCGCACGCGGAGATCGCCGCGTTCGAAGGCCTGTGGTCACTCGCGGAAGAGGGCCACGCGGTCGTACTCGTGACACACCGCCTCGCAGCCACGGCCAACGCCGACCGCATCTATGTCCTCGACCAGGGCCGAGTAGCCGAAGAAGGCACTCACGAGCAGCTCATGGCCCGGCCTGACGGCATCTACCGGTCGATGTTCACCGCCCAGGCCGCCCAATACGGGGCCACCGCGCCTGCCGTTCCCTCGCAGCACCGGCACGCTCCGGCACCGAACCCGGTGAAGGGGGGCGGCCCGCAGTGAACGCCTCTGCTCCCGCTACCAGCCTGTGGCGGCACGCGGACTTCCGACGCTACTGGGGACCTGTGGCGAGCAGCTGGTTCTCCCGACCGCTATCGCCTCTTCTTCGATCCGGACGGCGGGCAGCGGGCCGCCTCCGAGTGCGGCCGCCTGTCCTGGGAAGCACCCCACAGTTCCCTGAGCATGCTTCGGAAGAAAGGCTGACACTGTGACCACACCCCGCCTGGCCACGCCCGCCGACGCCGGCGAGATCGCTTGTTTGAGATCCGAGCTGATCCTGTCCCAACCGCTTGATGCGAGCTGGCTTACCACCGGACAGGAGCTGCTGGCGGCTCGTCTGCAGCCGGGAGGCGACGCCCGGGCCTACGTCATCGACGCAACCCACGGCACACTCGCCACCTGCGCCCTCGGCCTGGTCCACTGCGTGCTCCCCGCACCCCGGTACCCCAAGGGCCTGGCGGTGCGCATTCACGCTGTCGCCACGGACCGGGCCTACCAGCGGCGCGGCTACGCAAAAGCCGGGGCCGCAGTCGATCTCACCCTCGTAGACGCCGACGGGGTGGAGCTGGGCATGGGCACAGCCGTGAACGCGAACCCGGAGGTGAGTGCCGGCGCCTGCTACACGCGGGCGGACAACATCAGCCCGCACGCCCGCGCCAACCGGAACATTCTCGTCACGGCGCTGTCCTCCGCCGGTCTCGTGAACTACAGCACCGAGTGGTGGCACTTCAGCTACGGAGACAGGTACTGGGCGCTGACGAAGAGACAGAAAGCTGCCTTGTACGGGCCGGCGGAACGCCCGTGACCACGGCCGGCAGGAGGGCCGGGCCGTGAACCGTCTGCCCAAGATGCCCGGGCAGACGGGCTTTACCGAAATGGGTCCGCTGAAAACCGGCCTGACACTACGCGCCGGCGAAACCTTACTGGCGCACCCCAGCAACAGCGACCGCACCACGTAAGGAGCACTGTGGGATACGTCCTGCCGGAGGAATGGGACACGCACTACAAGGACGGCAGAGGGTTCAGATTGCTTGGGGACGCCGAGCGGGCCGTGCTCAGCGAGCACGTTCCCGCCCCGGTCTGCGGCCAGGCCCTGGATGTAGGGTGCGGGACCGGTGGCCTCGCCGCGTTCCTGGCCGGGATCGGCTACCAGGTGGACGGGATCGACTACCCCGACAACGCCCTCATCCGAGCGCGGACCGAGCACGCAGGCGCCGAGCGGGTGCGCTGGCTGCGCCTGAACATCGAGCAGGACGACCTCGCCGAGCTGAGCGAGGGCTACGACCTCATCACGCTCCGGCTGATGTTCCCGTTCCTGCGCGACCGGACCCGCGTCCTGCATGCACTCGGCGAGCGGCTGCGGCCCGGCGGCGCGCTCGTGGTCATCACGCCCACGACCTCGCACACGCCGCCCGAGCGGCGGGACATCGCCCTCGATGAGGACGAGATCAGCCTGCTCATGGCGGGCTGGAAGGAGACGGAGCGGCTGGCGGTGGACGAGCTCGCTGTCCTGATCCTGCGCGGCCCGTGCCACACCGCAATCAGGGCCGTGGAGAAGCTGCCGCCCACCCCACACGCCGTGACCGGGGCGCTGGCGGTCGTCACCGACACGGCCGGGCGGGTCCTTCTCGGCCGCTCCACCCGGGGCATGTGGGAGCTGCCGGGCGGCAAGACGAGCGGAGGCGAGGGCTTCGAGGCGGCGGCCGTAAGGGAGTTGGAAGAGGAAACCGGCCTGGTTGCCGCCGAATCCGATGCCCACGTGCTGACGGTGCTCGTCGACGACAGCCACGGTGTGCCCCGGCTCACTGCGGTCGTCCGCGTCACCGCCTGGTCCGGGACACCGACCAACCGGGAAAGAGAGCTGTTCGTCCGGTGGGAGTGGCTGGAACTGCAGGCGCTTTCCCATATCGGCGATGTCTTCGCCCCCGCTGCGCAGGCCCTGGACGCGGTCTGGCCCGGCATCATCCCCGGCCTGCCGCCGGTCCACGCCTACCCGCTCGCCACCGTCCAGCCGCCCGTGCCCGGCGAGTCGGCGGAAGCCGTCCGGCTGCGCGAGAAGATGGCGGACGCCGTCATCGCGGGCGGCTGGGCGCCCTCCGCACCGGTTCAGGAGGCGCTGCGCACGGTGCCCCGGCACCGGTACACGCCGGAGAAGGACCTCAGGACGGCCTACGCCGACGACCTGGCCGTGGTCACCCGCCGCGACGACGCCGGGCGGGCGACCAGCTCGGTGTCCGCGGCCTGGCTCCAGGCCGACATGGTCGAAAGCCTCCACCTCCGGCCGGGCGCGAGTGTGTACGAGGCGGGATCCGGCGGCTACAACGCCGAGTTGATCGCCCATGTCATCGGCCCGGGCGGGCAGGTCGTCACCGTCGACATCGACCCGTATGTCGTTCACCGCACCCGCCGGTTCACCGCGGAGGCCGGCAGCGGGCGCGTTGTTGCCCTCCACGGCGACGGCGCGCTCGGCGCACCGCCCCGGCATGTGCCCAGGGGCCGGTTCGACGCAAGCGTGATCACCCACAACGTCTGGGACGTCGCCCCCGCCTGGCGTGAGCAGCTCACCGAGGGCGGGCACCTGCTGCTGCCGCTCGAAATCCATGGCTACACCCGCGCGATCACCCTCCAACGGCAGGGAGACGTCCTGCACGCACGGGGCTTCACGCACTGCGGGTTCGTCCGCGACCAGGGCGAGCACGCCCACACCACCCCGGTCATCGACCTGTTGGACGGCCAGCTGCAGATCCGCTTCGCAGACGGCCACCCCGTAACAACCGAGGGGCTAGAGAAGGCGCTGCGCGGGCCGCGCCACGAGGTCGCCACAGGCGTGACCATGGGCAGCGGCGTGTACTTCGGCTCACTGCAGCTGTTCGCGGCCACAACGCTTCCGTCCTTCTGCCGCCTGGCCGTCGACCGCGCGCGCCGCGCTCGCCGCCACCGCCACGGTGCCCACCGACCGTCAGGCCGTACGCCAGCGGTGGATCGACAAGCACCTCCACCGGTTCCTCGGCATCCCCATTCCAGGTCACCGCCTGGAACACCGGACTTGGCGACCTGCACTGGGCCAACCTCACCGTCCCGGAACTGGTCATCCTCGACTGGGAAGGATGGGGTCGCATGCCCACGGGCTACGACATCGGACTGCTTCACGCCGTTAGCCTCACCCAGCCGACCACCGCCTCCCGGATCCGCACCGAATTCGCCCACGTCCTCGACAGCCCCGGCGGCCGGAACGGGGAACTCGTCTTCCTGGCCCAGCTCCTCCAGGTCATCGGACGCGGACGCCACCGCGAACTCGCCGGTCGCCTGACCCGGCGTGCCCAGCAGCTCACCAGCACCCCCGCGCCCACCCCCTACCGCATGACCACCCCAGACGCTCCCGACCACGGCCGGGAGCACACCACCGGCCCGAGAGAAGCACGCTGTGCACCATCCCCGCATTGACGTCGTCCTGCTGACCATGAACGACCGCCCGGAGCAAGAAAAGACCGCGCAGGCCACGCTCCTTGCCCAGCGTGGTGTCGATCTGCGGATCTGCGTCGTCGGCAACGGCTGCGTCCCGGACATCATCCCCGCCGACGCCCACACAGTCGTGCTGGAGGAGAACGTCGGCATTCCCGGCGGCCGCAACGCCGGAGCCCGGGCCCTCACGGAAACCGGCCGACCTGGCGACTACCTCTTCTTCCTGGACAACGACGCAACCTTCCCCACGGACGACGTGCTCGCCCGCCTGCTCGCCGAAGCGGACCACCACCCCGAAGCCGCCTATGTCCAACCGCGCCTGACCGGTCCGGACGATGCGACCACGCCGCGCCGCTGGGTGCCCCGGCTGCGGGCCGGCGATCCGTCAAGGCCCGGTGTCATCACGACGATGACCGAGGGCATCGTCCTCGTCCGCCGAGACGCCTTCGACGCTGTCGGCGGCTGGGAGGCCAGCCTGTTCGCCTATCACGAGGGTCTCGATCTGGCGTACCGGTGCTGGTCGGCGGGCTGGAGCGGCTGGTACGCGGCCGACCTCCGGATGCACCACCCAGTGGCCAGCCCCACCCGTCACGCGCAGTTCCACCGCCTTGCCGCCCGCAACCGGATCTCGGTCGCCTACCGCAACCTTCCCGCTCCACTCATTCCCGCCTACCTGACGACCTGGACCGCCATCACTCTGGCCCGCTCGGCCCGCCACGGCGGGATCCGCGACTCACTCCGAGGCATGCGGGAGGGATGGGCCCTTCGCCACGCCCAGGACCGCCGCCCCATGAGCTGGCGCACCGCCTGGCGGTTGACCACCGCCGGCCGCCCACCCGTCATCTGAACCCCCGCACATCCCCGATCGATCCGTTCACCAGCCGGAGGCACCCCGTGACGCCATCCACTCCCCCGTGTCTGATGGGCGTGTTCGCACATCCCGACGACGAGTCCCTGCTCGCCGGCGGCGTACTCGCCCAGCACGCCGCCGCGGGGGCCCGCACCGCGGTCGTCACCACCACCTGGGCCGCAGACAGCCCCCCGCGCGGCCCACCTCGCCAACGCCCTGGACGAACTCGGCGCCGGTAAACCGCGCATGCTCGGCTACGCCGACGCACGCAACCCCTCCTCTGCTCCCGGCCGGCCGCGTCTCATCGACGCGCCGCTCGACGAGACCGTCGCCCGGCTCGTCCACCACCTGCGGAGCTTCCGACCTGACACCGTCACCACCCACGACGTACTCGGCCAGATGACAGGCCACCCGGACCACCGCCGCACCCACCAGATCACCCTCCTCGCCTGCGAAGCCGCAGGCCTCCCGCACCTCTACCCGGAAGCCGGAGACCCCTGGCAGCCCCAAGCCCTGTACGCGGCCACCCACCCCGACAGCGGCGTCGGCGAACTGGCACCGCTCCTGACGGATGTCGGAAAAAGCGTGCTTTGCATCCCGGACGAGTACGTCACCACGGTCGTGGACGTAACCCAGTGGGTCGCTGTGAAGTGGCGCGCGATCCTCGCGCACCAAGGCGAAGTCGCCCGCGAGCGCTCCCTGCCCGGCATCCTCGCCCGCCTGCCCGCCGAGACCCGCCACAAGATCATCCGAACCGAGTACTTCACACGCCTCACGCCCGGGCCGGTCCCGGGCGGCCCACACCGGCTCACCGCCTGAAGCCGCCCGTCCCCTCCCCGCCTCCCCCGGTCTCCGGACCATACGACTCACCCGCAAGACCCCAAGAAGAAAGGTAAGGACATGACCACGACGTCCGACCCCGGCAAGCTGCCCAACACAGCAATGACCGACGAAGAGTACGGGGCCCTTCGCGCCTCGGCCGCCCTATGGGCAGGCGTCTCGGTGTTGATCACCGACCGGCGCGGCCGGGTCCTGATTCAGCACGTCGACTACCGCGATACCTGTCTCCTGCCTGGCGGTGCCGTCGACAAGGGCGAATCCCCCTCCACCGCTGCCGCCCGCGAGCTGAGAGAGGAGCTCGGCGTCACCGTCGTGGTCGACCGCGGCCTTGCCGTCGACTGGGTCTCCGCCGACAGTTCCAACGCCCCGGAGATCATGCGGTTCCCCGGCGAAATTCTCAGCGTCTACGATGGCGGTACCTGGGACGACGACCAGATCGCCACCATCCGGCTGCCCTACAGCGAGATCACCGGGATCGAGTTCGTCGAACCCGCCCGCCTGCCTGATCTCCTCTCCCCGGGGGACGCCCGCCGAGCCCTGTCCGTGCTCCGTGCCCGCATCAACGCCGCCGGGCCGGTGTTCCTGGAGAACGGGTGCCCGATCGCTCCCACCGTCCTGGACCGGGCCGGCATCCTGCGCACCGCCCGGGCCGAGCACCACTTCTCCTGGGCATCAGGCCCCGTCCCACCAAGTTCGCCTGTGGTTCAGTCATGGGGCTGGCTTTTCGCCCCTGGCGGGTGCGTCCTGGTCCTCCTGGGACCTGACACCGGTTCCGCGTGCCTCCCTGGCGGCACGCCCGAGCCCCAGGACCACGGGGACATCACCGCCACACTGCGCAGGGAGGCTGACGAGGAGGCCGCTGCCCGGCACGGCGAGCCGCTGTTTGTCGGCCACCTCCGCGACAACGGCCGCAGCCGTGTCCGGCTCGCCGCTGCCCTCACCCATGTCGGCCCCGTCCGGCCGGATCCGGCCACCGGTCACATCTATACACGCGTCCTCGCCACCCCCGAACAGGCCGTCGAGCTCTTCAACTGGGGTCCGTCGGCCGCAGATCAGCTCGGCGCCGTCCATGAGGCGCGCCAACGCCTCGGCATCCCCAGAGCCGCACGCCAGCCCTTCACCGAACTCACCGAACCCACTACCTGGTAGTTCCGCGCCCTGGGTGCGCGCGGGATTCGGCTTCTCGGCGGGACGAGACGCGGAGCGGGCCAAGTAGGGTCGGCGGTGGCACAAGGGCCTCGTGGACAGTGTGCTGGTCGGCCCGCGCTCCGAGCCGGCGGGGCTGACGTGGGTGCCCAGTCCCCCACACTGGCTGTTTCGTTGGTCCCCAACGCCGGGGCAGGATGGTGGTGACGGTCATATGCGGGGAAGCGGGTGGGGTGATGCGGCCGGCGGGCCGGTTCTGCGCAGGTCTTGGCGGGGTGGTGCTGGTAGCGGTCGCCGGTGTGTCCGGCTGCCAGAAGCCCGGTGTTCCCCCTACCGAGGTGGAGGGCTCGGGCATCACGATCCGGTACGAGGCGCCGGCGGGCTCCGACCGGGACGATGCCGCGTTCCTGCGAAGGCGGAAGGTGGTGGAGGAGGCCGCGTCGGCAGTTGCTGCTCTGGCCGAGGTGGACCGGCCGATATCCGTCGGCGTGGTCTCGTGTGACGGCGAAGGGTCCTCCTACGACCCCGAGCTCACCCACGTGGAGGTCTGTTACGACGAAGTCTCCGAAACGCGGGAGCTCTTCCGGCGGGCCAGCCCCCGGCGGGCGGACGACGACGTGGCGGCCGTCATGCTGGAAACACTGTTCCACGAAACGGCGCACGCCCTCGTGGACATCTTCGAACTGCGCGTGCACGGCCGGGAAGAGGATTTCGCCGACCAGTTCGCCGCCCTGATGCTGCTGCGCAAGGGCATCACCGGCGAACAGCAGCTGCTCGCGGCCGCCGAGGCCTGGCACCTGTCCGAGGTCACGAACGAGGACGTCGACGACGGGCCCGACGAGCACTCCTCGGACGGTCAGCGTGCGGTCAACTACCGCTGCTACGTCTACGGCACCGCTTCCGGCCGCCACCGGGGCTTGGTGAGCCCGGACGCCCTGCCCGCCGAGCGGGCGAAAGGGTGCACCAAGGAGTGGAACGCCGTGCGCGCGTCGTGGATGACAGCACTCGCACCGTACCTGCGGAAGGGCTGAACCCTCCGCACGCACCCCGACGCAGCCGCCATCCTCGACAGAACGCGACCGGGCCCGTACGGGTGATCCGTACAGGCCCGGCGATCAGTGACCGGCGGTCATCGCCGGGGGTGTACACGGACGACGCGCGGCTTGCCGTGCGGGCCGGTGCTTCCCTCGGGGATTCCCACAGCGCCGCGGAGGAGCGGGAGCTCATCGGCGAGACGGGCCGTGGTGCCCGGGGTGACCAGGGTGTATTCCTTGCCGAGGCCGCCTTGGTCGGTGTCTATGTAGTTGGACACCTCGCCGTCGGTCCACACCACGATCAGGTCGTCCTGCCAGCCGTTGTCGGTGAACTCGCCGACGGTGATCAGTTTGGCGTGGTCGGCCCAGAGGCTGTTGGGCGCTCTGATCTGGGTCTCCTTGTGAAGCCCCAGGTTGTCGACGTCTGTGTAGAGGGTGACTTCGCCGTCGACCCAGCGGACCATGAGGTCGTAGACCTCGGTCGAGGTGCTGCCGCCGAAGTCGCCGCCGGTGATCACAGTGGCGTTCTTCCAGGTGGCGTTGGGCTTCGCGGCAGTTCGACCTCACCCGACTGGACCTCGTCCACGGTCTTGGGGCCCTTGAGCGGATCCAGGTCGAACAGGTACGGCG
>NZ_JBHVFF010000064.1:0-32620 GCF_042801895.1 Streptomyces sp. NPDC057543
CCGGTGCTCGGTGGCCGCCCTTTCACGCGTGCGGCGTCAGCCCTTCAGCTCCGCGGCCACCAGCTCCGCGATCTGGACCGCGTTCAGCGCCGCGCCCTTGCGCAGGTTGTCGTTGGAGACGAAGAGCGCGAGGCCGTTATCCACGGTCTCGTCGACCCGGATCCGGCCGACGAACGAGGCGTCCTTGCCGGCGGCCTGGAGCGGGGTGGGGATCTCGGAGATCTCGACGCCCGGAGCGTCCTTCAGCAGCTCGTACGCGCGCTCGACGCTGATCGGGCGGGTGAAACGCGCGTTGACCTGCAACGAGTGGCCGGAGAAGACCGGCACCCGGACACAGGTGCCGGACACCTTCAGCTCCGGGATCTCCAGGATCTTGCGGGATTCGTTGCGGAGCTTCTGCTCCTCGTCGGTCTCGAAGGAGCCGTCGTCGACGATCGAGCCGGCCAGCGGCAGCACGTTGAAGGCGATCGGACGCTTGTAGACGCCCGGCTCGGGGAAGTCGACGGCGTCGCCGTCGTGGGTGAGCTTGTCGGCCTCGGCGACGACCTTGGACGCCTGGCCGTGCAGCTCGGCGACACCGGCCAGCCCGGAGCCGGACACCGCCTGGTAGGTGGCGACGGTCAGGGCCTGGAGACCGGCCTCGTCGTGCAGCGGGCGCAGCACGGGCATGGCGGCCATCGTGGTGCAGTTCGGGTTGGCGATGATGCCCTTGGGCCGGTTCGCGATCGCGTGCGCGTTGACCTCGGAGACGACCAGCGGGACCTCGGGGTCCTTGCGCCAGGCGGAGGAGTTGTCGATCACGACGGCGCCCTGCGCGGCGACCTTCTCGGCGAGCGCCTTCGACGTCGCGCCACCGGCCGAGAACAGCACGATGTCCAGTCCGGAGTAGTCGGCCGTCGAGGCGTCCTCGACGGTGATCTCCCGGCCCTGCCACTCGATCACGGAGCCCGCGGAGCGCGCGGAGGCGAACAGCCGCAGCTCGTCGGCCGGGAACTTCCGCTCGGCCAGGATCCTGCGCATGACTGTGCCGACCTGACCGGTGGCGCCGACGATTCCGACCTTCACAGGGACTCCTTCAAACGTACGAACTGGCACGGTTGCCGCTCCATGATGCGTATGTCCACGGCTTCCTTGTCCAATCGATTGTCCGAGCTACGGACAGTGCCCGCCACCGGTCGGCCGGTGGTCGGCACAGCAGTGGGGCGGGAGCTCCACCGAGCACCCGCCCCACTGTCGTACGAATCACACGGCGACCGCGGTCACCGCTGCGACACCACCCGCTACGGCGTGACCTTCTCGATCACGACGTTGCCGGTGCCCGCCGCGGTCCCGTGGCTGTTCACCAGGTGGACCTCGCCGAAGAACTGCCGGCCCTCGGGGGCCGCCCCGGCGACCGAGACCTCGGCACCGATCTGGGCCGAGGCGCCGTTGGCCAGGTTCACGGCCTTCGACTCGTCGACCTTGATCGTGCCGAGCGACGGCGCGTAGTACACATCGCGGTAGTTGTACGTGGTCGTCCCGGCCGGGACGGAATAGCCGTCGATCACGACGGTGTACGTACCGGCGGCGGGCTTCACCAGGCTGACCGATTCCTCGGACCCGGCCGTGGTGGACTTGCCGACCTGGGTGTTGCCCCGGAAGACGTACAGGTCGATGTCCGCGTTGGCGTCCGACGTGCCGCCGATGGCGACGTCCAGCTTCTCGACGCCCTCACCGATGGTGACCGTGTACTGCTGTTCGTCACCCGTCTTGATCGACGGCGTGGCGACCTTGGCCGAGCCCAGCGAGCCGCCCTTGAGCGCGCCCTCCAGGGCGCCCGAGTTGTTGGTGACCTTCCAGCTCACCGGGGCGGGCGTGCCGATCTTCGCCTCGGGGAGGGTCTGCACCGCCGGGTCGAAGGTCGCACCGAGCAGCGAGACGTCCAGCTTGTACGGGTTGTCCAGCAGCGGCGACGTACGCCGTGCCTCGACCTCGATCTCCCAGACGCCCGGCTGCGGGTCCTTGTAGGAGCGCACGTCGGGGCGGCAGGTGTTGGTCGGGTTCTCGTAGTTCGGGTAGCAGAAGATCGTGGAGCTGTCCTCCACCGGCACCCCGTACGGGTGGAGGGAGATGAAGCGGGTCTGGCTGCCCGAGCGCAGCGCGCTCATCGAGACCTCGAGGGTCTTGGCACCCTCCGGCACGGTCACGAAGTACGACGTGGTGCCGTTGCGCTGCACCGAGCCGGACGCCTTGAACGCGTAGTCGGGCTTCACGAGCTCGTCGGAGACGACCACCGTGGTGAGGATCTGCTGGTCCACACCGACGGTCTTGTTGTCGTCCACCCGCAGGATCGCGCTGTGCACGCCCGCGCTGCCCGGCTTCGCCTGGACCTTGACGGTGACGGGCTTGCCGAGCGGCAGGGAGACCGTGCCGGGACCGGTCAGCTTGAACGTGCCGTCGTTGTTCTTCCACGACAGCTGGTGCTTGACGTCCTTGTCCGGGCCCGTGGTGCGGGTGATCGTGACGTCGTACGACTTCGTCTGGCCGGCCTTCAGGCCGCCCTCGCGGTCGTACAGACCGGTGCCGAAGCCGGGGGTCTCCAGCGCGAAGTCGATCGCGGTGTCGACGGGGGCCTTCACCGTGTACTCGTGCGCCGGGGCACCCTGCTTCTCGATGAGCTTCCAGGCGCCGACGATGTCGATCAGACCGGAGCCCTGGGCGTGCGCGGGCACATCCTTGATGTGGGTGGCGCTGCTGGTCAGCGCGGTACGCAGATCGGCGGGCGGCAGCTCGATGTGCTGCTGCTTCGCGGCCGAGAGCAGCAGCGCGGTCGCACCGGCGGCCTGCGGCGAGGCCATCGAGGTGCCCTGCAGCATGGAGTAACCGGCCGGCAGGCTGTAGCCCGCCTCCTTGACCGGGCCGCCGGGCAGCCAGGTCTGGGTGCTGTTGATCGCGGCACCCGGGGCCGTCAGGGTCGGCGTGAAGCCACCGTCCTCACGCGGGCCGCGCGAGGAGAACGGCATCATGTCGTACTTCTTGGTGACGTTCGAGCCGTAGTTGGCGGCCCACGTCTCCTTGGAGATGGACGCGCCGACGGAGATCACGTGGTCGGCGAGGCCGGGGTCACCGATGGTGTTGACACCCGGGCCGCTGTTCCCGGCCGAGATGACCAGCTGGACGCCGTACATGTCGACGAGCCGCTTGTAGAGCTTCGCGCGGGCGTTGTTGCCGTCGTTGAGCGGCGGCAGACCACCGATCGACATGTTGACGACATCGACACCGCGGTTCACGACGAGGTCGATCATGCCCTCGGTGAGTGCGATGTTGGTGCAGCCGCCGGACCACGTGCAGGCGCGCGAGGAGACGATCTGGGCGCCGGGCGCGGCGCCGTTCATCTTGCCGCCGAACAGGCCGTTCGCGGAGGTGATGCCCGCGACGTGGGTGCCGTGCTCGCTCTCGATGACGCCGATGTTCACGTAGTCGGACTTGTCGCCGGCCGCGTTGTAGACGACGTTCTTGCGTGTCTCCACGACGAACGGGATGCGCTCGACGACGTCGGTCCGCGGGTCGTCCGTGCCGAAGTAGGAGACCTGGTGGTCCTCCTTGTACGGCTTCAGGACGGTGTCGTCGGTGAAGTCGCCGTTGTTGTTCAGATCGACGCGCGTAGTGCCGGTGACCGGGTCGTAGAGCACGGCCCACGTGTCGGTGGTGTCACCGTCGCGGTTCAGGTCGCCCGCCATGTCGCCGCCCTTGGTGGCGGACTCGGCGAACATCTTGATCCGGTAGTCGCCGTCGGGCGCCTTGTACGTACGGCCCCCGTACGTGAACGTCGGGCCGGACACGGCGTCCGTCATCCGCAGCCAGGTGCCGTCGCCGTCGCTGACCGGGTCCGTGGCGGTCACCCAGTCGACGATCTTGCGCTCGCCCGTGGTGGTCTTCTGCAGCGCCGGGTGACCGAGGTCGACACCCGAGTCGAGGATGCCGATGGTCACGCCGCGGCCGTCGGCCTTCGGGTGCTGCGCGACGAAGTCGACCGCGCCCGTCTCGAAGGACGGGTTGTACGGGTTCTTCGCCGGGGTCTTCTTGTCCGGCGCAGGGTAGCTGCCGGTCGACTTGACCCCGGCCGTGGAACCGGCGGCCCGGTCGGCGGCGGGCGTCGGGTCGTCCAGCTTGATCTCCTGCTTGAGATCGATGCCCTGGACGGACGACAGCTTGGCGGCCGCCTTGATGGCCGCGTCGGCCGACGCGGTGGGCACGGTGGCCCGTACGTAGCCGAGCTTGTCGTACGTACGTCCCAGCACGGACCCCTTGACGGCGTCCAGTTGCTGGGCGACCTGCTCGGTCGCACCGGGAGCGGTGGCGACCATCATGGTGACGTTCTTCTCGCCCTCGGCCTTGGCCTTGGCCAGAACGTCGGCGTCGGCCGCGCCGAGCTTGTCGCTCGTGGCGTCCTTCGCGGCTGACTTGACGGGCGAGGGGACGGGGGCGTCGGCGGCGAATACCGGGGCGGCGCCGGTGGCGGCCAGCGCGGCCACCAGACCGGCGGCGGCCGCGACTCGGGCCGCGCGTCTCGCCCCGGGTATGGAACTGGAGGACTCGGAGGTCATCAGCATCCCTGAAAGTGAAAGAGAGAGTCCGGAATTCGGTACCGGATGACCGCTCACCCTTTCGTAAATGACAGGGGTTGTGGAGAGTTGGGGTGCACGAGATGGCGACATGGCGGAATCCCGCCACTGGGGCTGATGCGCCATCAGGGATAAAGGGGTGCATAAGTGACCTGTGTGGCCCGGCTTTCAGCGGGGCAGGATCATCACGTACGCGGCCGGTTCGCGATCGGCCGCCGCCATCAGTGCGGTCCGTACCACGACCGCCTCCCGCTCTGTTGCGTCGCGGAGCTTCTTCGGCGAGAGATGGACGACGGTGACGCCGAGCCACTCCAGATGCTCCCGCTCGGCGGTGTACGCGGACCACTGCGCGTCGTGCTCGTCCTGGCGCCGGTCGTCGCCGAGCCTGCTGTGCAGGGGAGCCCTGGTGTCGAGAACCACGGCGACCGCCTCCTCGGGCCAGTAGGCGTCCACCCCGCCCAGATGCGGGCCGCCGGGCAGTCGCAGGTCCACGTTCCACAGCGGCTCCGGCAGGCCGTGCGAACGCACCATGCCGTACAGCCGGTTCTCCGCCAGCGCCCGGCCCTCGGCCAGCAACGCGTCGACGGCGTCCGCCACATGGGGGCGGCCCAGCAGTTTGGACCGGTTCAACTCGCGTACGACGGTGGCCGGTTCGCAGTGCCCGCCGCGGACCGCCTCGGTGAGCAGGCGGCGTACGGTCGAGGTGTCCCCGAGCCCGGCGACCGCGTCGGCGAGCGCCCGCTCCACCGGGGCCACGGGCAGGCCGTGCACCTCCTCGGGGCTGGGCGGTTCGGTGGCCCGCACCAGACGCACGTACCGGACCGAGCGCAGCCGCCGGGTGCGCGGCACCAGCACATCGATCCTGGCCGCGGACGCGGGCGGCGGCGCGGCGGCGAACCCGTGCAGGGCGAGGGCGGCAAGCCCGGTGACCATGGCCTCGCCGTACCCGGACTCCGTGCCCGCCTCCCGTCGGCGCCCACCGGAGGCCGGTGGCCGTCCGGCGTACAGCAGGGCGGCACGCAGCAGTTCCTCGCCGGTGGGCGGCTCCGGGTGCAGGACGTACACGCCGGGCAGCGGCTGCTGCCACGGCCCACCGGTCCTGCACCGCGCGGCGGCCTCCGCGACGGACACGCCGTGCGTCCTCAACTGCGCTGCGGACAGCACTCGTTGACGTACATCACCGGCGTTGCGGAGGTGGCAGGGGGAGAGCGGGGTGTTCTGGGTCATGCTTCGGGGTATCCCGCACGCGGTCGCGGTGTTAACCCCTGTTACACACCCGTCGACAATTCAGGACAACGCCGTCCTAAAGTACGCGTGTTCGACAACCGAAAAAATCCGACCGGTACACATGGCCCACCCCCCCCGGGCACCCCCGGGCCCTGCCCCCTGGCCCCCCGGCCCGGCCCCCGGCCCGTCCGGCGATCGAGGACGGAGCCGGGGCGCCCGGCCGGGGCGCACCTGTCAGACCCCGGTCCCCGCAGCAGCCCCCGCGTCACACCCCTGCGCCCGCAGCGCCCGGGCCAGATCGTCCCGCGCCTCCAGCACCAGCCTCCGCAGCGCCGGCGCCGCATCCGCGTGCGCGGCCAGCCACGCGTCCGTGGCCGCCAGCGTCGACGGATCGTCCTGGAGCGCCGGGAACAGGCCCTTGACCACGATCACACCGATCTGGATCGACCGCTCGGCCCACACCCGTTCGATCGCGGCGAAGTACTTGTCCGCGTACGGCGCCAGCAACTCCCGCTGCGACGACTGCTCGAAGCCCGTGATCGTCGCCTCCACCAACGCGTTGGACAGCGCGTCCGACTCCACGACACCCGCCCACGCCTGCGCCTTCACCGCGGCCGACGGCCGCGAGGCCAGGCACCGCACCTGATGCCGCTTCCCGGACGCCGTGTCGTCGCGGGCCAGTTCGGCGTCGAGCACCGACTCGTCGGCCACCCCGTGCGCCGCCAGCGGGGACAGGAACGCCCACCGCAGCTCCTGGTCGACGTCGAGCCCGTCGATCCGCGCCGATCCGTCCAGCAGCCCGGACAGCAGCCGGAAGTCGGAGTCCGAGTCGGCGACCGACGCGAAGAACCGCGCCCACGCCAACTGGTGCTCGCTGCCCGGCTCGGCGACCCGCAGCTCCCGCAGCGCACCTTCGGCCAGCGCCCGGCCGCCCTCCTCGCGCCACTCGGGCGTCACGTAGTGCGTGAGCGCGGTCCGCGTCCAGACGTGCAGCATCTGGAGCACGCCGATGTCGGACTCCCGGCCGGAGAAGGCCAGCACGAGGGAGACGAAGTCACGGGCCGGCATCAGCCCGTCCCGGGTCAGGCTCCACAGCGCGGACCAGCACAGTGCCCGCGCGAGCGGGTCGGTGATGTCACCGAGGTGCGCCCGCAGTGTGGCCAGGGACACCTCGTCGAAGCGCACCTTGCAGTACGTGAGGTCGTCGTCGTTGACCAGGATCAGCTCGGGCCGCTCGGCCCCCGCCAGCTCCCCGACCACCGTGCGCGGCCCCGCCACGTCCACCTCGGCGCGCGCGTACCGCACCAGGTTGCCGTCGGCGGCCCGCCGGTAGAGGCCGACCGCGACCCGGTGCGGGCGCAGCTCCGGGTGGGATTCGGCCGCCTCCTGGAGCACCGCCAGCTCCGTGATCCGGTCCGCCGAGTCGTACGTGACCACCGGGGTCAGCGAGTTGACGCCCGCGGTCTGCAGCCACGAACGCGACCAGGCGGTCATGTCGCGCCCGGACGTCTCGGCCAGGACCGACAGCAGATCGCCCAGCTGCGTGTTGCCGTAGGCGTGCTTCTTGAAGTAGCGCCGGGCGCCCTCCAGGAATGCCTCCCGCCCCACGTACGCCACCAGCTGCTTCAGCACCGAGGCGCCCTTGGCGTACGTGATCCCGTCGAAGTTGAGCTTGGCGTCCTCCAGGTCACGGATGTCGGCCGTGATCGGGTGCGTGGACGGCAGCTGGTCGGCCCGGTACGCCCACGCCTTGCGGTTGTTGGCGAAGGTGATCCAGCCGTCCTCGAAACGGGTCGACTCCACCATCGCGAAGACGCCCATGAAGTCGGCGAACGACTCCTTCAGCCACAGGTCGTCCCACCACTGCATGGTGACGAGGTCGCCGAACCACATGTGCGCCATCTCGTGCAGGATGACGTTGGCCCGGCCCTCGTAAGCCGCCTGCGTCACCTTGCCGCGGAAGATGTACTCCTCGCGGAATGTGACACAGCCCGGGTTCTCCATCGCGCCGAGGTTGTACTCCGGCACGAACGCCTGGTCGTACTTCCCGAAGGGGTACGGGTAGTCGAAGTTGTCGTGGAAGAAGTCCAGTCCCTGCTTGGTGACGAGGAAGACGTCGTCCGCGTCGAAGTGCCGGGCGAGTCCCTTGCGGCACATCGCGCCGAGCGGGATCTCCAGCGTCGTACCGTCGTCGAACGTACGGCTGTAGGAGTCCGTCACATAGTGGTACGGACCGGCCACGATCGCCGTGATGTACGTCGAGATCGGCTTCGTCTCGGCGAACCGCCGTACCTCGCCGTCCCGCGACTCCTCGGCCCCGTTGCTCCAGACCGTCCAGGCCTCGGGGGCTGTCACCTCGAAGCGGAACGGAGCCTTCAGGTCGGGCTGCTCGAAGTTCGCGAAGACCCGCCGCGAGTCGGCCGGCTCGTACTGCGTGTAGAGGTAGACCTCGCCGTCCTCCGGGTCGACGAACCGGTGCATGCCCTCGCCGGTCCGGCTGTACGCGCACTGCGCGTCGACCACCAGGACGTTGTCGCCCTCCGGCAGCCCCTCCAGCGCCACCCGCGTCCCGTCGAAGACGACGGCGGGGTCGAGCGGCTGCCCGTTCAGCGTCACCGCGTTCACGCTCGGCGCCACCAGATCCGCGAAGGTCGACGCCCCCGCCCGCGCGGCACGGAACCGGATCGTCGTCACCGAGCGGAAGGTCCGCGGACCGGAGGAGGCCCCGTCGCCGTCGCTGTCGCCGTCGGGCCCGCCGACGGCGGAACGCAGATCGAGAGCGACCTCGTAGCTGTCGACGCTCAGCAGCTCGGCCCGCTCACGGGCCTCGTCGCGGGACAGGTTCTCACCGGGCACGGCACACTCCTTTGTGTCACGTTCGAATAGTTTGATCCTCCCATGCCGCCACTCGGCCCGGCATGCGGGAATGGCCGGTGCGCCCGGAGACGTTCTCGCGCACAGGTGCGAATCCCTTGACGAGGAGAGACATGTCTGAGAACAGCACGGCGCCCGGCAAGACCCCTGCCGATTTCTGGTTCGACCCGCTCTGCCCCTGGGCCTGGATGACCTCCCGCTGGATGCTGGAGGTGGAGAAGGTCCGGGACGTCGAGGTCCGCTGGCACGTGATGAGCCTTGCCGTCCTCAACGAGGACAAGCTCGACGAGCTGCCGGAGGAGTACCGCGACCTGCTGGAGAAGGCGTGGGGCCCGGTCCGTGTCGTCATCGCCGCCCAGCAGAAGCACGGCGACGACATCGTCGGCCCGCTGTACACCGCGCTCGGCACCCGCTTCCACAACCAGGGCGAGGGTCCCACCCCCGAGGCGATCGTGGGAGCGCTCAAGGACGTCGGCCTGCCGGTCGAGCTCGCGGAGTACGCCGACTCGGACGTGTACGACGCCGAGCTGCGGGCCTCCCACAAGGAGGGCATCGACAAGGTCGGCCAGGACGTCGGCACCCCGGTCATCGCCGTCCCGGGCGCGGACGGCGAGCAGATCGCCTTCTTCGGCCCGGTCGTCACGCCCGCCCCCAAGGGCGAGGAGGCGGCGAAGCTCTGGGACGGCACACTGCTCGTGGCGTCGATCCCCGGCTTCTACGAGATCAAGCGGACCCGGACGCAGGGCCCGATCTTCGACTGATCCACACGGTGCGGTGCGGGGCCCGGCGGCTGTCCGGACCCCGCACCCTTCCTCTCACGCGTACAGCGCGTCCAGCTTCGGCAGCCGCAGCGCCACCCGCTCCGCGTCGTCGAAGTCGAAGTCCCACTCCGGGTCCAGGGCGGGATAGTCGATCGTGAACGAGTTACCGGGCAGCTCCTCGCCGGTCGCCGCCCGATGCGCGTCCCAGGCGATCCCGAGCATCCGCTCGCACTCCACCTCCAGGCCCTCGGGCGCCGCGGCCCTGATCACCGGCAGTTCGGCCAGCGTGTCCGGATCGGCGACGACCCGCTCGAACACCTCACGCCCCTGCGCTATCAGCCAGCCCCGGAAGTAGTCGAAACCGTCGTCGGAACAGCCGCCGTTGATCGTGTACGCGGCGGCCCACAACGGCGCCCGGTAGGAGACGGCCATCAGGTCCCAGAGCAATTGCTGCGCGGCGACGATCTCGTCCCGGGGCCGGGCGGCGAGCAGCGTGGAGGCCCGCTCGACGACGGCCTCCGCATCCCCTGGGCCGGTGACCTGCGCGCGGGCGTCGTCGATCAGATTCCAGAAGTCCGTGGTGTCCATGCGGTGCAGCATGCCGGAGGGGTCTGACAGTCTCGGGTGCGGCGAGCTGCCGCAGAAGCCGAGCGAAGGGAACAGAACGGACATGGACGTACGACCGGCACGACGGTCCGAGGCCGGAGCCCTGACCGAGCTGGCCCTGGACTCGAAGGCCCACTGGGGCTACGACGCGGCGTTCCTTGCCTCCTGTCGCGAGGAACTCACCCTGCACCCGGCGGACATCGACCGTCGCCGTACGACGGTCGCCGAGGAGGCCGGCCGCGTCCTGGGCTTCACGACCCTGGACGGCGCCCCGCCCGAGGGTGCCCTCGGGATGATGTTCGTCGCCCCGGACGCCCTGGGCCGAGGCATCGGCCGGCTCCTGTTCGAGCACACCATGGCCGAGGCCCGCCGCCTCGGCTTCGCACGCCTCACCATCGACGCCGACCCGAACGCCGAGCCGTTCTACCTCGCCATGGGTGCCGTACGGATCGGTGCGACCCCGTCGGGCTCGATCCCCGGCCGTGAACTGCCGCTGCTGGAGGTCGTCCTCACATCGCGCCGGCCCCCTGCCGGGCGTTGGTGACTTCCCCGGCCGGATCAGGGGCCCGCCGCCCCGCCACAGCCAGGGCCAGGGTGACCGCGAGGGAGGCCGCCGCCATGACGGTCATCGCCGTCCCCGGTGAGGTCCGCTGGGCGACGGCACCCGCGAGCGCGGCCGCGACGCCCTGCATGGTGAGCATGCCGGACGAGTGCAGCCCGAGCGCCTGACCGGTGATCTCGTCCGGGGTCAGGGCCATCAGCCGTTCCTGGAACAGCAGACTCGCCGAGAACCCGACCGAGGCGAGCACGGCCAGAGCGAACGCCACCGGCGGCGCCGGACGCGCGGCGAAGAACAGATACGGGGCGGCCAGAAGCAGCAGCATCGGTGTGCCCAGCCGCCCCCGCCAACGCCGCGCGACGAACCGGCCCGCCACCGTGTCCCCGATGAGCATCCCCAGCGCGGCGAAGGCGAAGAGCAGCCCCGCGTGCCCGGGGGCGTACGGGACGAACAGCGACTCGCAGCCGACGATCAGCCCGTTCGGCACCCAGAGCGAGAGATAGACCCGGCGACGCGGGCCCGAGGACCACAGCACGGCATTGGTCCGCCAGGTCTCGGCGGCCGATGGCCGCCCGGCGGCGCGCGGCGGACGGCGTACCAGCCCGAACCGGGCGACGGCCGCACCCATCAGATAGAGGGCGGCGGCGACCAGCAGCGTGCCGCGCGCGGACAGCGCCGTCACCAGGAGCCCACCGAGCGCGAATCCGCCGATCTGCGTGAGGCCGACGCACATGTTCAGCACGGAACGCCCCAGCAGATAACCGTCCTTGGGCAGCACCTCGTTGAGCAGGCCGTACCGCACCCCGCCGCCCACCGCGGCGACCACACCCTCGGCCAGGACGATCGCGAAGACGGCGGGCAGCGGAAGCCCCGGAACGGCGAGGACGGCCGTGGCCAGTCCGAAGGCGAGCGCCATGCCGGTCATCGCGGCCCGTGGCGGCAACCGGTCCGCCGCCGACATCAGCACGGTCGCCCCGATCACCTGGGCGAGGGAGGAGCCGAACATGGACAGGGCGGCGAGCAGCGGCGAGTCGGTCGCGGTATAGACGAGGGTGCCGAGGGCGAGCCCGCTCATCGTCGACCCGGCCACCTGTACGGCACTGGTCGCGAAGAGCGGTCCGAACTGCGGCGCCCGAAAGAGTTCCCGGTAGGTGCGCATGCGGGGAGTTTCGGTGGCCGCCCACGGCGATCGTTAAAGTTTCGCGCGGAGGCGAAACGTCATGGGCATGTGGCAGATCAACACGGACACGCTCGCGGGGAGCCGGTTCGTCGTCTCGCCGCTCGCCGAGACGATCTCCGCCCTGAACGCCCTGGACAGGGGACGGGCCGAGCACCCCGGCGAACGGGCCTGGCTCGACGCCCATCTGCCCGCCTACCGGGCCCGGCAGGCCGCCGACCCGGTCGCAGCCCGCCTCGTTCCGGCGGCGCTCGGCGGCAGTTGGAACGCGGACTTCATCACGCCCACACCGACGGGCGAGGGCACACCGTCCTTCGAGGAGGAACTGGCCCCCGTCCGGGCGACCACGCCGGCCCGCGCCCGAGCGGACCTGGAGGTGTCCCTCGGCGGCTCCCTCCCCGCGCTCCTGGACCGTGACGACCTGGCCCAGCGCGCCGCCGACGTCCTGCACTGGGTCTGGGACCGGACCGTGCTGCCGGACTGGCCGCGCCGCCGCCGGATCATCGAGGCGGATGTCGTCGCGCGGACCGGGCAACTGAGCCAGGGCGGCTGGGCCGCAGCCCTCAGCGGTCTGCGCCCGGGAATGCGGTGGCTCGGCGGAAGCCGGCTCCAGATCAACGCGCACGACTACCCGCCGAAGCAACTGACTGGTGTGCGGCTGCTGTTCGTTCCGGTCACCCAGCGTAGCGGCTGGGTCTCCTGGGACGACGACGCCCTGCGGTACGCGGTCGTCTATCCGTGCTCGGGCACCCTGGCCGACGCGGGACGGGCGCGGGTGCCGGATGGTCTGGGCCGCCTGCTCGGCCCCGCGCGGGCGGCGGTCCTGGTCCTCCTCGCCTCTCCGAAGAGCACCACTCAACTGGTGGCCCTGACCGGTCAGGGGCTGGGTTCGGTGGGCCGCCACCTCAAGGTCCTCCTCGACGCGGGCCTGGCGGGCCGCCGAAGGGCCGGGCGGTCGGTGCTGTACTTCCGTACGGGCGTGGGCGACGCGCTGGTGGGTGCCCAGCGGGACGGCTGAGTCGGCCGGACCGGCCGGGGGAGGGGACGGGGCCGGCCGGAGCGAGACGGCTGAGGGGCGCGGGCGCTCTGTTTGTCGGAGGCCGGGCATAGGCTGCGGGCAGAGCATCGGAGTCATGCGGTGGCGAGCGCCCGTGAGCCTTCCAACTCCCGGCAAATGAGAGCTGTATGACGGATCATCGGGGTGGACTCATGGCGACGGATCAGCGCGACGGGAGCGATGAACGGCGCCGGAAGGCCGATCCAGCCGAACTGGGCCGGGTCCTCGCCCGCTACCGGGAACGCCCGACGATGGGCAAGCTCGCCATGACCCGCGATCATCTCGTCCGGCATGACCCACATCGGGGAATCCCTCGACCAGGACCGGCAGCCGCGGTGACCGTGCCCACGGGCAAGGCCCGTACGGGGCGCGCGCACGTGGTCGAGCCGGGAGGTAGGTGCGCGCGCGGTCCAGCCGGTGAAGGCCGGGGCCTTCACCGGCTGAGCCACTCCGCGACCTCGACCGCGTCGCCGACGCTCACCACGCCCTCGCAGACCACCGCGTTCTTCGCGCCGAAGCTCACTTTGTTCCCGTACTCCGGCTCGCGCCGGTATGTCGACAGGGTCCGGATCGGTTCCGGCCCCGCGCGGTGGCCGGTGGTCTGGTCGACCAGAGGGACGGCGCACCGCATCGCCCGTACCGAATAGGCGAGTTCGACGGAGCCGATGGTCATCCGGCGCACCTGGTCCTCGAAGTGCGGTTCGTCGTTGCCGGACAGGACGATGTTCGCGCGGAAACGGTCCATGGGGACGGTCTTCGCGTCGCCCCGGGCGGTGATACGGGTGTTGAGGTCGTCCAGGGAGGCCGTCGAGGCGACCAGCACAGCGTGGGCGTCGGCGAAGTTGACCTTGCCGGGGGTGTCGCCCCAGCCGTCCCGGTCGAAGCCGGGCGCCACCCGTACCAGACGGGACTTCGCGCCGAGCGCGTCGGAGAACCACTCCGCGGCCTCGTCCCCCTGGTCGACCGCCGTGCCGAGGGGACGGTCGAACATGCTGACCCCGCGGCGCGGTCCGTCCAGGTCGACCTTCAGGCGGAGGGGCTCGACGTCCTCGGTGGACAGGGTCAACGCCGCGCCGGCGTCCAGGACTTCGACCCTGATCGCGGCCATCGACGGGTGCGTGCGCTGGCTGCGGAAGGCGCCGTCCGCCGCGTCCACCACCATGAACGTCCGGTCGTGTTCGAGGCCGGTGCCGAGGACCTGGGCGGAATCGACCGTCGTCCCGGCGCAGCCCTTGACGGGGTAGTAGGCGAGTTCTCGAACGGTGATCGTCATGATGTCCCCTCCGGGGCGGCCGCTTCGAGGGCGTCGACGCTGCCGGACATGATGGTGCGGATGTGTCGGGTGAGATGCTCGGTGGGCCAGTCCCACCAGGCGACGGCGAGGAGCCGGGCGATGGTCTCGTCGTCGTACCGGGTACGGATCAGCTGGGCCGGATTACCGCCGACGATGCCGTAGTCGGGCACGTCACCGACGACGACCGCGCCGGCGCCGATGATCGCGCCGTGCCCGATCCGTACGCCCGGCATCACCATGGAGTTGTAGCCGAACCAGACATCGTTGCCGACGACCGTGTCACCGCGGCCGGGCAGTCCGGTCAGCAGGTCGAAGTGTTCGGCCCAGGAGCCGCCCATGGTGGGGAACGGGAAGGTGGACGGGCCGTCCATCCGGTGGTTGGCGCCGTTCATGATGAACCGCGTCCCGGTCCCCAGCGCGCAGAACTTCCCGATGACGAGCTTCTCGGGGCCGTAGTGGTACAGCACGTTGCGGGTCTCGAACGCCGTCGCGTCGTCGGGATCGTCGTAGTACGAGTAGTCGCCGATTTCGATCAGTTCGGACTTCACCAGCGGCTTGAGCTGGACGACCCGGGGCTGGCCCGGCATCGGGTGGAGGACGGTGGGGTCGGCGGGGACGAGGCTCATGGGGCCCATCATCGCATTCACTTCACATGGGGTAAGTTCCTTTTGGGAACTTACTAGGTGTTGAAAGGGGCATGCCGTGACGATGGCGCGATGGACCGAGGTCGACGACTACTTCAACGGCCTGCTGGTGGGCTCGGACGAAGCCCTGGACGCGGCCGTCGAGGCCAGTGACAAGGCTGGACTCCCGGCGATCCAGGTCGCCGCCAACCAGGGCAAGCTGCTGCATCTGCTGGCCAGGCTCCAGGGGGCGAGCACCGTGCTGGAGATCGGCACGCTGGGTGGCTACAGCACCATTTGGCTGGCCCGCGTGCTGCCCGAGGGTGGCAGGCTCGTGACGCTCGAGTCCGATCCGGAGTGCGCCGAGGTGGCGCGTGGGAACATCGCGCGCGCCGGCCTGGCGGAGGTCGTCGAGATCCGGGTCGGCCGGGCCCTCGACACGCTGCCGGAGCTCGCGGCGGAGGGGTACGGGCCGTTCGACGTCGTGTTCATCGACGCCGACAAGCCGAGCAACCCCGACTACCTGGCCTGGTCCCTGAAGCTGACCCGGCCCGGCAGCCTGATCATCGCCGACAACGTCGTACGCGACGGAGAGGTGGTCGACGGCGCCAGTGACGACCCGAAGGTGCAGGGCGTACGCCGGTTCACCGAACTCGTCGCGGCCGAACCGACCTTGACTGCGACCGCTCTGCAGACCGTCGGTGCCAAGGGGTACGACGGGCTGCTGATGGCGCTCGTCACCGACGGCCGGTAGTCGGGGGGCGGGCGGAAACTCCGTTGAGGCGGGTGACGGGACCGGTCAGGATGAGACGTATGAGTTTGCGCGTGGTCGACCCGGTTCGTATCGGTACGGAACAGCTGGCGGGAGGGCGGCGGCTGGGCTGGGCCGAGTGGGGGCCGGCGGACGGTGTGCCGGTGCTGCTGTCGCCGGGGGCGGCCACCAGCAGGCACCTCGGGTTCGGCGCCGACGCGCTGACCGGTCTCGGCGTGCGGCTGATCTCGTTCGACCGCCCCGGCCTGGGAGCCTCCTCGCCCCTGCCCGGCCGCACCTTCGGCGATTTCGCCGACGACATCCGTACGTTCGCCGCCGGACGGGGTCTGGACCGGCTGCTGATGGTCGGCAACTCGCAGGGGGCGCCCTTCGCCCTCGCGTGCGCCGCCGCCGGAGTGGTCGGCGCGCTCGCGGTGGTCTCCGGCGCGGACGAGATCGCCGAGCCCCGCTTCGCCGACGCGCTTCCGGGCGAGTTGCGGGGCCTCGTCGACCTGGCGGTGTCCGATCCGGCCGCCGCGGAGAAGGTCTTCGCCGGTTTCACCGCGCAGGCGATGTGGGACATGGTCATGTCCGGCAGTCCGGAGTGCGACCTCGCCGTGTATCGACAGCCCGCGTTCGAGGCCGCCTACCGGCGCGCGCTCGACGAGGCGTTCGCGCAGGGGGCAGCCGCGGGCTATGCCCGGGACACGGTTCTGGCCATGGGCCACTGGGGGATCGAACTGTCGCACATCGCCGTACCGGTGGACCTCTGGTACGGGGAGAAGGACACCGGCCACTCGCCCGACCAGGGCGCCGGTCTTGCCGCGCGCATCCCCGGCGCGGTCCGGCACCTGGTGCCGGACGCGGGCGGGGCGGTGCTCTGGACACATGCCGAGCAGGTGCTGCGCACGCTGCTGAAGCACGCCCCCGCCTCCTGACCCCCCGGTGCAACATGACAGAAGGACCCTCACCTGTCACGTCCAGGTGAGGGTCCCCCTTCATCCGCCTGCCCGGTGAAGGCTGAGAAGACGATCACGAGGCAGGACGTTCATGCCCCTCCCCGTCAGGGGGCGAGCAGCAGCACATCGGCGCGCTCCTTGGCGGCCGCGTAACGCTTCGCCACGTCCTGCCAGTTGACCACACGCCACATGGCCTCGATGAAGTCGACCTTCTGATTCTTGTACTGGAGGTAGAAGGCGTGCTCCCAGGCGTCGAAGACCAGGACCGGGACGGAACCCTGGCCGACATTGCCCTGGTGGTCGTAGACCTGCTCGACGATCAGCCTGCCGCTGACCGGCTCGTACGCGAGGACGCCCCAGCCGGAGCCCTGCGTGGTGGCCGCGGCCTTCGTCAGCTGGGACTTGAAACCCGTGAACGAGCCGAACGACTCCGTGATCGCGTCCGCGAGGTCGCCGACACCGTCCGCCGCGAGGGGCTCGCCGCCGCCGTCGCCGGTCATGTTGTGCCAGTAGATCGAGTGCAGGATGTGGCCGGAGAGATGGAACGCGAGGTTCTTCTGGAGCCCGTTGATCGCTCCCCAGGCCTCCTTGTCGCGCGCCTCCTCCAACTGCTCCAGGGTGTCGTTCGCGCCCTTCACATAGGCGGCGTGGTGCTTGTCGTGGTGGAGCTCGATGATCTGCGGATTGATGACCGGTTCGAGCGCCGCGTAGTCGTACGGGAGTTCCGGGAGCGTGTACGTGGCCATGTGGTCGAACCCTCCAGATGCCGTGCTGTTGTTATTGCAACCCATGTGCAGAAGCAGGCTAGCAGCAGGAGTGTGTCGAAAGTGATCAGCCCTTCGGACTAGGTCTCCTCTCTCCGGCCGTCCGGTGACGGAGCGACGTGACGCCGCCGCCACGGCAGAGTCGCATCCAGGGCGGCAGCGAGTTCGGGGATCGTGGGCCGGGCAGCCGGGTCGGGCCGGAGACAGCTGTCGATGGCCGTGGCGAGATCATGCGGGAGGCGTCGGCGGGACCTGATCGACGGAGCCGGTTCTTCGAGCTGCGGATACCGGTCGTCCGTTTCGTCGTCGCTCCCGTCGCTCCCGTCGGTCAGGCAGCTGTTGTCGGTCTCGTCCTTGGGGTCGCCGTGGTTGAACGGCACGTCGCCGGTGGCGACTTCGTACAACGTGATGCCGATGCCCCACACGTCGGCCGCGGCCGACAACGGTCCGCCGCGTGCCTGTTCGGGAGCCAGGTAGGAGAAGGTACCGACACCCGGAGGGGCGATTCCGGGCGGCTGCGCGACGCTGAGATCGAGTACTTTGGCGAGCCCGCGGTCGACCACCACGTTGGACGGCTTGAGGTCCAGGTGCAGCAGGCCGCGACCGTGGAGGTAGTGGATCGCGGAACACAGCTGTACGCCGAGGAGGGCGACGTCCTCGGCGGCCGGCCCCTGGGACAACCGGCCGACGAGGTGGGACAGCGTCTCGCCCGTCAGCGTTTCCAGCACGACCAATGGCTCGGGCGACTCGAAGGTCTCGTACGCGCGGACGAGGTGCGGGTGGGCGAATGTCCGGAGCCAATGGCCCTCTTGCAGCAGCCGGTCGCGCAGTTGCTCCTCGTGGCGGTGGTCGGGGCGCAGCAGCTTCACGACGCACCGGCAGTCCCGCTCCTCGCTCCATGCGTCATAAAGGTCGAGCCGGCCCGTCCGGGCCAGGTGCGCCAGGACCTCGTACCCCGGCGCGGGTTTCGTCCCGGGCGCGAGGGGGGAGCCGGCCGTGTGGTCATGCAGCTCATGACAGAACCTTCCGCGCGGGTGGAGAGCCGGTGAGGGCGGGGCCGGTCACTTCGTTCAGCCGGTGCAGTCGGGCGTAGGTTCCGCCGCGCAGGAGCAGGTCTTCGTGCGTTCCGTACTCGACGACCCGGCCGCGGTCCAGCACCACGGTGGACGTGGCCTCGCGGACGGTGAACAGGTTGTGGGAGATGACGATGGTGGTCCGCCCGGCCATGAGCCGGCGCAGCGGTTCCATGATCCGGCGTCCCGACCGGGCGTCCAGGCCGGTGGTCGGTTCGTCCAGGAGCAGTACGGGTGCGTTCCTGATCATCGCGCGGGCGATCGCGAGGCGCTGGGCCTGCCCGCCGGACAGGGTTCGGCCACGCTGGCCCACCAGGGTGTCGTAGCCGTCGGGCAGCAGTTGGATGAAGTCGTGGGCGTCGGCGGCGCGGGCCGCCGCGACGATGTCCGCCTCCGACGCGTCCGGCCGGCCGTAGGCGATGTTCTCCCGTACGGTGCCGTGGAAGACCAGCGTCTCCTGGAGGACAACCGCGACGTTCTCGCGCAGCTCGGACAGCTGGAGGTCCCTCAGGTCGGTGCCGTCGAGGAGGATTGCGCCCCGGTCCGGGTCGTAGAAGCGCAACTGAAGCTTCCCGACCGTGGATTTACCGGCACCGCTTGCGCCGACCAGTGCCAGCGTCGTGCCGGGTGTCACATGGAACGACACGTCCGAGAGCGCCCACCCGGGCGTACCCGGATAGCGGAAACAGACGCCGCGGAACTCGATGTCGCCCCGGGCGCGCCCGATCCGTCGGGCGTGCGCGGCTTCGACGACCTGGGGACGCTGGTCGAGCAACTCGATGATCCGCTCGGCGGAGGCGGACGCCGCGTAGAACGTGTTGGCGAGGTGGGACAGATCGCGGATCGGACTGTAGAGATTGCCCAGCAGCGCGAGGAAGACCAGCAGTCCGCCCAGCGTGAGCTGACCCTGCGCCAGCTTCCAGGTGCCCAGGCCCATGACGGCCAGTCCGCCGGCCAGCTCGATGGCCTCGACGATCGGGCTGTAGACAGCGCGGATGCGCGCCGAGGCCATCGCCGCGCGGAACTTGCCCATGCTCTCGCGTTCGAACCGGCGATCCTCCGACTCCTGCCGGTTGTAGGCCTGTACCAGCGCGATGTTGCCGAGCGACTCCTCGGCGATCGCGCTGATCGAACCGCTGCGCCGCCGCCGCTCCCGCGACGCGGCCTTGATCAGCCGGGAGAAGCGCCGGGCCGCCCACCAGAAGAGCGGCACGATGACGAGCGCGAGGAGGGTCAGATCCCACCCCAGGTAGAACAGCAGACCGAGGAAGACGCCCAACCGGATCACGTAATACAGGCCGTCGGCCACCCCCGAGAGGAGGAACGTCTCGACCGCGTCGACATCGCCGGTGATGCGCGACAGTACGTCCCCCAGCCGCCGCCGCTCGAAGAACCCGAGCGAGAGGCCCTGGACGTGCCGGAACACATCCGCGCGAAGGGCCAGCAGGAAGTGCTCGCTGACCCAGGTGGAGGTCACATCGTCGGCGAATCCCAGAACGCCGGAGCAGATGATGAGCCCCGTGTATGCCAGGGCGATCCAGAGGAAGGGGCGCAGATCGCGCGGGACGAGGACGTCGTCCACCACGATTTTGAAGAGCCAGATCTCGGCCGCGTCGATGACGGGTCCGACCATGCTGAAGACGAGTACCGGAATGAGCCAGCGCCGGCCACCGCGTGTATAGGGCCAGAACCGCCGGAACGCCTCACGCGGCGCTACGGGTGGCGCGGCGGCGACGACTGCGTCGGGATCCTCGGCCACCGACAGCAGCCGCCGCAGCACATGAAGCGAGACACGCCTCATGGGACGCGTTCCTCAAAGATCGCCGGCCGGGCGGACCAAGAGCCCGGGCCCGCTCGGCCGTCCTGTGCGATCACCGGCGGTGACCGCGGTGGCCGCCGTGACCGTGGTCGTGGTCGTGGCCGTGATCGTGGTCGTGACCACGGTGGCCGTGGTGGTCCCTTCCGTTGTCGTCGAAGCGTCGCGACGTGTCACTCATGTCGTAACGACTTCTCGCGGGGATGAGTTGACTGAAGATCGCCATGAGCTTCCCTCCTGAAGAGGCTTCCAGACGGAATACGCTCCGGAGCGCTCAAGGGATTGCCTTTTCAGGAAATTTTCGTACCCGGGTCCGTTCGTACCCGGGTACGCCTGTCGTCTTCGCCGCGCACGGGCGCCGGGGCTCCGTGCCAGTCCTTCCGCCGCTCCGGGGCTGCCCGGCGCAGGCAATCCCCCCGGGCCCGTGTTACGTAAGGAGTATGCGCAGGATTGGCATCCCCCTGGAACGGGTGCCCGACGAAGCGCTGCTGGCGGGGCTCATGACCGGCGACCCCGAGATCGCCGTGGCCTTCGTCCGGCGGTTCCAGCGTCGGGTCTTCGGCGTGGCCATCGCCGTGGTCGGCGACGTCCAGCTCGCCGAGGACATCGCACAGCAGACCTTCGAGCGGGCCTGTCGGCACGCTCAGGTCTACGACCCGCGCCGGGGATCGGTGCCCACCTGGTTGGCGGCCATCGCACACAACCTCGCGATCGACGCCGTACGTACACGCAACGCCACTCCAGTCGACCCCGCAGACCTGGAGAGCATGATGGAGACCGTTGCCGACACCCCGGAGCGGCATGCGCTGTCCGACGAAGCCGCGGGCGCAGTGCGCCGTGCGGTCGGCGCGCTGCCACGGGAGCAGGCACGTGCTCTGGTGATGGCGGGCATCTACGGGATGACGGCTCAGCAGGTCGCCGACTTCGAGAAGATACCGCTCGGTACGGCCAAGACCCGGATCAGGGCAGCCATGGGCAAGGTCCGGGTATCCCTCGCGACCCGGCAGGTGGACCATGACTGACACCGGTCGGTTCACCTGTGAGCAGCTCCGGGAGATCGGTGCCGAGCTGGCGCTCGGCCTGCTGCCCGCCACGGAGCGGGCCGAGGCGATGGACCATCTGGAGCACTGCCCTGCCTGCCGCGAATACGTCCACGAGCTGACGGCCACGTCGGACGCGCTGCTGGATCTCGTCCCGGGCAGCGAACCGCCCGTCGGTTTCGAGGACCGGGTGATCGACCGGCTCGGAATCTCCCCCGGGCGCCGGACGCGCAGGCGCGAACTGCGGCGGCGGCTCGTCCTCGCCGCGGCGGCGGCGGCAGCGGGCCTGGCCTTCGGCGGAGGCGGCTGGGTGCTCGGCGCGTCCGTCGGCCGTCCGGTCCCGGTCGCGCCGATCGTCTCCCCGGTGCACCCGCGGCTGCTCACCGCGCAACTCGCCCACGCGGGCCAGTCGTTCGGGCAGGTCTACCTCTACACCGGGGCCTCGCCCTGGTTGTACATGGCGGTGGACGCCGACGGGCACTCCGGCATCGTCCACTGCCAGTTGCAGCGTGCCGACGGCTCCATCGTCAAGGTAGGCTCCTTCGCCCTCAACCATGAGGGCTACGGCTTCTGGGGAGGGCCCTACCTCGCCGGAAGCTCGCCGGTCACGGGCGTCCGGCTGCTCAACGCGGACGGCTCCGTGCTCGCCAGCGGCGCCTTCGGCCAGACCCTCGGCTGAGGGCCGGGTACGTGTCATCACGCGGGTACGTGCCTCGTCACACGCGGGCACGTGCCTCATGCGCGAGCACGCGCGCGGGCCTCGGCGAGCCGGGTCAGATGGTCGTCGTACGCCTTCGCGTAGAACTCCGAACGCGCCGGGTCCGGTTCGACGACCTCGGTCGGGGCCGTCCACGCCGCCGTGTCCAGCTCCGCGCCGAACCGCTGCGCCGCCGCGAGCACCGCGCCCCGTGCCCCGACCTCGCCCTCCACGATCCGGACCGGGCGGCCCAGCACATCGGCGAACAGGCGCATCCAGGCGGGGGAGCGGGTGCCGCCGCCGCACAGGGCGAGGGTGCCGGTGAGGCCCGCGGCCGCCAGGCAGTGGCGGGCGGCGAAGCCGATGCCCTCGCAGACCGCGCGGATCAGATCCGCCGGGGTGGTCTCCAGGGACACACCGGTGAGCTCGGCGCGCAGCCGCGGCTCGACGAACGGGGCGCGTTCACCGGACGGGGCGAAGTAGGGGAGCACGTGGACACCGTTCGCGCCGGGCGGAGTGGCGGCGAGGAGCGCGTCGACCTCTGTGTGGCGTACGCCGGTGGTGGTGAGGATCCAGTCGAGGGCGGCGGTGCCGACCATCGCGGGCATGGCGCGCAGCCAGTGGCCGGGGCGGTCGGTGGAGATGTGCAGACCTGCCGGTTCGCCGTTCAGATCGAGCTGTTCCGTGGCCACCAGCGCGGCCAGGCAGGTGCCGACGATCAGCAGACCGTCACCGGGGCGGGTGACGCCCGCACCGAGGGCGCAGGCCGGCAGGTCGTACGGGCCGTTGGAGATCCGTACCCCGGAGGGGAGCGTGGCGGTGGCGACCGGGTCGCTGACCGGGGCGAGGAGCGCGGCGCGGTGACCGAGGCCGAGCGCGGCCAGGACGTCGGAGGAGTACGTACGGGTCATCGGGTCCAGGAACGGCATCGACGCGTCGGAGACGTCCGTGGCCCGGACCCCCGTCAGCCGCTGGAACACCATGTCCTTGCAGTACAGGGCGGTCGTCGCCGCGTCGAGCGAGGCCGGGTCGTGACGGTCGAGCCAGGCCAGTACCGGGCCCGGACAGCCCGGGAACATCGCGCTGCCGGTGCGTCGGTACACGGCCCCGAAGACGCCGGACTCCAGCCAGGTGTCGACCAGTTCGTTTGCCCGGCCGTCCATCCAGGAGATCGCCGTACGGACCGGGCGGCCTTCCGCGTCGACCAGCCAGACGCCGTCGCCCTGACCGGTGAGACCGGCGAACGCGACCCCGTCCGGGCCCAGCGCGGCCAGGACCTCGCGGACCGCCCCGTACACCTCGTCCATGTCCTGCTCCACGAAACCGCCGCGGATCGTGAGCTCCACCGGGCGGGACTCGACGGCCAGGGTGCGGCCCCGCGGGTCGAAGGCCGCGGCCTTCACCATGGAGGTGCCGACATCGATGCCGATGTAACGCGTCATGGGTCCGGCTCCCCTCACAGGGCGTGGGCGAGCGGTTCGCCCCGCACATAGCGCGCCACCTCGGCCGCCGCGATCCGGGCCGCCTTCCGCGCTACGGCCCGGCTGGCGCCCGCCACGTGCGGGGTCATCAGCAGATGCGGGGTGCGGAAGAGGCGGGACGTGGGCGGGGGCGGTTCCTGCTCGTACGTGTCGAGCGCCGCGGCCCGCAACCGGCCCGAGTCCAGGGCGTCGCACAGCGCGTCGGTGTCCAGCAGCCCGCCCCGGGCCGCGTTCACCAGGACGGCGCCGCGCGGCAGCAGGGCCAGTTCGCGGGCGCCGATGAGATGCCGGGTCTCCGGGGTGAGTCTGGCGTGCAGGGTGAGGACGCGGGAGCGGCCCAGGAGCGCCTCCAGCGAGGCGGCGCGCATGCCGTGGACGTCACCGCGCACGTAAGGGTCGTACACCTCGACCTCGGCGCCGAACGCGGCGAGCACCCGGGCCACCCGGCTGCCGACCGCCCCGTAGCCGATCAGGCCGACGGAGGTGTCCTCCAGCTCCAGGCCGCAGTTCTCGTACGTGTAGTGGGAGGCGTCCCAGCGGCCGTCCGCCGCGAGGGAGCGGTGCGCCTCGGGGATGCGGCGCAGCGCGGCGAGCATCAGCCCGACGGTGAACTCCGCGGTCGCCGCCGCGTTGCGTCCGGGCGCGAAGCACACCCGTACACCCCGGGCCCGTGCCGCGGCCGCGTTCACATTGACGGGGCCGCCCCGGCAGACGACGACCAGCCGCAGATCGGGTGCGGCGGCCAGGACCCGCTCCGTGAAGGGGCCCATCTGCGTCACGCACACCTCGACCCCGTCCAGGGCGGTGATCAGTGCGTCCTCGGCGTCACTGGCCTCGTCGACCTCGGCGACCTTGCCGAAGGGCTCCAGGGGCCAGGGGAGGGTGACTTCGGTGAGGTGGGGCTCCGAGCCGAGAGGGCCGAGGGCGTGGTGCAGGGCCTCGGTGATCAGGGAGTTGCGGACGAAGTGGTCACCGGCGACCAGAATCCTCGTCGCGGGGCGGACCGTCGCGGGGCGGGTCATCGCAGGGCGTCTCCTGTCTGGGCGTCGAAGACATGGATGTGCCGGGGATCGGCGGTGATGCGTACGGTGTCGTCCCGGTCGAGCCGTACCTCCGGACCGGTCACGACGACCAGCGGCTTCGCCACGCCGTCGAGCGAGAGCGTGGCGATGCCGGATTCCAGCAGGGGTTCATGGGCGGCGACCCGGGCCCGTACCCCGGTGTCGTCCAGGCGCAGGTCCTCCGGGCGGATGCCGAGCACCACCGCGCGTCCCGCCGCCGGGCGGTGCGGTACGGCAAGGCGCACCGCGTCGGAGAGGCGCACACCGCCCGTCCCGTCCGCCGTCCCCGGCAGCAGGTTGACCGCCGGTTCCCCGACGAAGTCGGCGACGAACAGATTGACCGGGGCGTCGTAGATCTCCTCGGGGGTGCCCAGCTGCTGGATCTCGCCGTCCCGCATCACCGCGATCCGGTCGGCGAGCGACAGCGCCTCCTCCTGGTCGTGCGTGACGAGGATCGTGGTGTGGCCGCTGTCCCGCTGGACCCGCTTCAACTCGCGCCGGGTGGCGTCTCGTTGGGCGGCGTCCAGGTGGGAGAGCGGCTCGTCGAGGAGCAGTACGTCGGGGGTGCGGATCAGGGCGCGGGCCAGCGCGACACGCTGCTTCTGGCCGCTGGAGAGGCCGGCGGGGCGGGCGTCCAGGAGGTCTGTGATCCCGATGCGCCCGGCCATGTCGGCGACCCGGCGGCGGATCTCGGCCCGCCCGTACCGGCGCCGGGCGGCGAGTCCGAAGCCGAGATTCTCCGCGACGGTCAGCGGCGGATACAGCGCGTAGTTCTCGAACGCCACACCGATGTTGCGCCGCTGGGCCGGGAGCCCCACCACGGACGAGCCGCCGATCAGGATGTCGCCGCCGGTGACCGTCTCCAGCCCGGCGATCATCCGCAGCGTGGTGGACTTGCCGCAGCCGGACGGGCCGAGCAGCCCCAGCAACTCGCCGGAGCGCAGCTCGATGTCGAGGGAGCGGACGGCTTCGACGGCAGCCCGGCCGCGTCCGGTGTAGGTCTTGCGCAGTGCGCGCAGGGCCAGTTCAGTCATCCGTCATCGCCGCCCCCGTTCATCCGCCGTCCCCGCTTCCCGTTCCCGCTTCGCTTCCCGTTCCCGCCTCCCGGCCGGTGCCGCAGACCTCGTAGGGCACCTTGTGCTCGTCGAGTTCGCGCAGTGCCCGTGTCGATGCCCCGTCGTCCACCAGCAGCAGATCGAAGCGGGACAGCGGGGCGAGCCGGTGCAGGGCGACCCGGCCCAGCTTGGAGTGGTCGAGCAGCAGCACGTTGCGGCTCGCCGAATCGAGCATCGCCCGCTTCACGGAGACGATGTGCTGCTCCTGGTGGTAGGCGAAGCCGCCGGACACGGCGGAGGTGGAGGTGAAGCAGATGTCGACCTGGAGCGACTGCACCGCCTCCACGCACGAGACGCCGAGGAAGGAGGAGTGCAGTGGGTCGAAGTCGCCGCCGAGGCCCATCAGATGGATGCCGCGCTCCTGCGACAGCAGATTGATCGCCTCCAGGAAGTTGGTGACGACGGTCAGCGGAGTGATGGAGCGCAGCCTGCGCGCGATCTCCAGCGTGGACGTCGAATCGTCGAGCATCACCGCCATGCCCGGCTCTATGAGCTTCAGGGCCCGTTCCGCGACGGCGGCCTTCTCGGCGCGCATCGTCTTCAGCCGGTACGAGACGTTCGACTCGAAGACGCCGGACGGCTGGGCGGTGACGCCGCCACGGAATTTGCGGACGATGCCCTGCCGTTCCAGCTCGTCCAGATCGCGGTGGATGGTCATCAGGCTGACGTCGAAGCGCTCCGCCAGCTCGGCGGCGCTCACCTCGCCCTGCGCGAGGACGTACTCGGCTATGGATGCCTGGCGGGGGGCGGGGCCCCGCTGCGGAACATTGCTCACGTGCTGATCCTTCGTCCTGGACGTGCCGGCCGGTCGGCCTCGAACAGCAGCAGACTCTCAGGCGGTACGCAGAGCCGCACCGGATGGTCGGGGCTCAGGCCCGCCGCGTCGGCGCGCGGGACGACCAGGGAGAGCTGCTGCCCCCCGACCCGGACGGTGACTTCGGTGGCCCGGCCCAGGAGCTCGGTGACGTGGACGGTGCCGGTCAGCTCCAGGGCGGGGCGCCCGCTCGTGCCGGCCGGCTTCGAGCCGGGGCCGGTCGTGGTCGGCTGCGGCGCAGGCGAGGGGGTGCCGCCCCGGAGTCCGATGTCCCGTGGCCGTACGCCCAGTTGGACCGTTGTCCCCGGCGGTGCGGGCACCGCCAGCGGCAGCTCGAACGCCCCGTCGGGTGACCGGAAGCGGCCCTCGGCCGTCACCGTCCCCGGCAGCAGATTGATCCGGGGCCGGCCGAAGGACCGGGCGACGAAGGTGTCGTACGGGCGGTGCCACAGCTCCTCACGGGTGCCGGTCTGCACCATGCGGCCGTCCCTGATCACCCCGATCCGGTCCCCGAGCGCCAACGCCTCCACCGAGTCGTGGGTGACGTACAGCGTGGTCGTACGCCGGACCGAGCCGATCGCCCGCAGCTCCGCACGCATCGCCTGGCGCAGCTTCGCGTCCAGGTGCGAGAGCGGCTCGTCGAGCAGGAACGCGCGGGCCGGCCGCACCAGCACCCGGCCGAGCGCCACCCGCTGCCGCTGCCCGTTGGAGAGCCGGCCCACCGGGCGGTCCAACAGGGCTCCGATCCCGAGGAGTTCGGCGACCTCCCCGATCCGCTCGCGCGCCTCGTGCGCGGGGAGGCGGTGGCGCGGCGAGCGGAGCGGGGAAGCGAGATTGTCGTACGCGGTGCGGTGGGGATACAGGGCGTACGACTCGAAGCACATGGCCACGCCCCGGTCGTACGGCTCCACGCCGGCCATGTCCGCCCCGCCCAGCTCGACCGCGCCGGCGTCCGGCGTCTCCAGGCCCGCGACGGTCTTGAGCATGGTCGTCTTCCCGGCACCGGACGGGCCGAGCAGACAGAAGAACTCGCCCTCGGCCACCTCCAGGTCCAGACCGTCGAGCGCGGTGTTCTTTCCGTACCGCTTGTGCACGCCGCGCAGCGCGATGGCCGCCGGGCCGGTCAGGCCGGTCACGGTCACGACTTCACCGCCCCGAACGACAGTCCGCGCACCAGATACCGCTGGATGGTGAGTGCCAGCAGCAGCGGCGGGACCACCGAGACCAGTGCCGCGGCGGCCGTCAGGTTGTACTTGGGCCGGTCGCCGCCGAGGAAGGACAGCGCGCCGACCGTCACCGTCTGCGCGTCCGACGAGGTCAGGATCAGCGGGAAGACGAAGTTGTTCCACGCGAAGATGAACGCCAGCAGCGACACGGCCGCGATTCCCGGCTTCACCAGCGGCAGCGCGACCCGGAAGAACGCCTGCTTGCGGGTGTAGCCGTCCAGTAGCGCCGCCTGCTCCAGCTCGGGGGAGAGGTCGGAGAAGTACGACCGCATGATCCAGACGATCAGCGGGAGGGTCACCAGTTGCAGCACCCACACCATGCCGACATACGTATCGAAGAGCCCCAGCTCCTGATAGAGAACGAACAACGGGATGATGACGGTGAGTTCGGGCGCGAAGCGGAACGAGAGCAGGGTGAACATCAGATTCTCCGAGCCGCGGAACCGCCACCGCGCGGCGGCGTACGCGGCGGGCAGCCCGATCACCAGCGACAGCGCGACCGCGCCCAGCGACACGACCAGGCTGTTCACGAAGAACCGCACGAACGGCACGCCCTGGTCGTCCCCGGCACCGAGGACCGTGCGGTAGGAGTCGAAGGTCGGGGTGAACGAGAAGTACGTACTGAACAGCTCGTTCGTGGGCTTCAGCGACAGGAGCACCATCCAGGCGACCGGGAACAGCGCGAAGAGGAAGTAGACGATCAACGCCAGATCGGCGGCGACGGCGAGCACCCTGCGCTTCATCCCGGCCGCCCCGGAACCCCTGGCCGCCCTGGAATCTCCGGCTGCCCCGGAACCCCTGGCCGCCCTGGAATCCCCGGCCGCCCCGGAACCCCCGCTCATCCCGGCACCTCCGCCGCCCGGTTCTGGATCCGGCCCAGATAGCGCACCAGCACCATCGTGACCAGGTACACCACGGCCCACAGCACCACCATGTAGCTGATCCCGAACGAGTAGCGCTGGAAGCGGATCGCCTCCAGATACGCCCGGATCTGGAGCACCATCGTCGAGTCGCCGGGGCCGCCCTCGGTCAGCGCGTAGATGATGTCGAAGACCTTCAGCGAGTCCATGAACCGGAAGATCACGGCGACCAGGACGTACGGCCACAGCATCGGCAGCGTGAGGCGCCGGAAGGTGAACCACCAGCCCGCCCCGTCCACCGCCGCGGCCTCGAACGGCGAGGCGGGCAGCGAACGCAGACCGGCCAGCGCGAGGATCGCCACGAACGGGGTGTAGACCCACACGTCCACCGCGATCGACGACAGCAGGGCGCCCGTCGGCGTGTCCGTCCACTGCACACCGCCGAGACCGAACGGTTTCAGGAGATGGTTGACGACGCCGACCGACGGCTGGAGCATCAGCTTCCACATGATCGCGGCGATCACCGGCGCGATCATCAGCGGCAGGATCAGGATCTTCTCCAGCATCCGCCCGACGAAGCTCGCCCGGTGGAGCAGCAGCGCCACGGCCACGCCCAGCACCGTTTCGACGGCCGCCGCGCCGACCGCGTACGCCACCGTCACCCGTGCCGAGTCCCAGAACGCGGGCTGGGTGAAGATCCGCCGGTAGTTCTCGACGCCGACCATGTCCGGCCGCGGTCGGCTCGCCGCGAAGTCGAACACCGTGTAGTAGAGGCCGAGTCCGAACGGGTAGAGGATGCCGCCGGTCAGCAGCAGCGCGGGCACGATCAGCAGGTACGGCCGCAGCGAACGGCGCCACGCGGGCACCGGCCGCGCCGCCCGCTTCCCGGTCCCCGTGCCGGAGGCCGCCCCGTGGTCGGTCTCCGGCACGGGCGCCACGCGTGCGGACATCGGTCAGCCGACCTTCGAGGCCAGATCGCCGGCCAGCGAGTTCAGTACGGACGAGGCGTTCTTACCGCCGTAGATCTCCTGGAGCGCGGCGGCCCAGCTGGTCGTCGCGTCGAAGAACTGCTCCTGCGGAGTGAACTGGATCTCCGTCTGGTCGACGACCGTCTCGAACGTCTCGATGAAACCGGGGATGGCCCGCATCTTGTCCTTGTACGCGGGGTCCTGACTGACCGACTTGCGTACCGGGTCGATGTGGTTGTACTCGATCGCGCCCTTGCGCAGATGCTCCTTGCCGGTCGCCCACTGGAGGAACAGCCAGGCCGCCGACTTGTTGCGGCTCCTGGCGTTCATGCCGAGCGACCAGATCCACATGTTCGTGGCGAGCGAGCCGCCGGGGCCCTTGGGGCCGGGGTGGAAGGCGATCTTCCCGGACGCCGGGGAGGCCCCCTTCACCGCCTGGAAGTAGGCGGCGGTGTCGGCGTCGAAGAGCATCCCCGCCTTCTTCGCGCCGAGGTCGCTGGAGCACTGGTACCAGGTGTACGAGGTCCAGGACGGCGGGCCGCCCTTCTTGACCATCTCCGCCCAGTCCCGGGTGAACGCGATCGCCTCCGGGGAGTTCATCGCGGGCTTCACCTTCCCGCCCTCGACGGTGAAGTCCTTCAGCCCGTTGCGGGCGTACATCGTCATGAAGCCCGGGTGGATCGTCGCCCAGCTGCGCGAGCCGCGCACCGCGACCCCGTACATCCCGTCGAAGCCCGCTCCCGGCGCCCTGCGGGTGATGGCCCCGGCGACCTCGCGCAGCTCGTCGAAGGTCTCGGCGGGCTTCAGGCCGAGCTTCTTGAACACCTCGGTGTTGTACGCGACGACATTGGTCTCCCAGCCCCACGGCAGCGCGTACTGTCCGCCCTGCCCGAGCGGGGCGCCCGCCTTCAGCGACCACTGGTCCGCGGAGAGGAGGTTGGGGAAGAAGTCCGCCCGGTCCCATTCGGCCCCGGTCGCCGATGAGTTGCGCATCCACGGGCCGAGGTCCTCCAGCCAGCCCGGCGGACCGTACTGCCACACCATGTACGCGCCGAGCATGAACACGTCGTAGGAGGCGCGTCCGCTGGAGAGGTCGACGGTGAGCTTGTCGAAGTAGTTGTCCTCGGGGAAGACGTCGTACTCGACCTTGATGCCGGTCTTCTCGGTGAACGCCTTCAGATCGGCGATCAGGGCATCGGTGTACGGATGCTTGTTGAGCAGCGCCTTGACGGTTCTGCCCTCGGCCCGCTTCCAGTCGAAGGATCCGGTGATGTCGTCGGCTGCCGAGCCGCCGCCCTTGCCGTTCCCGTCGCCGTCACCGAAACCCGCGCCGCAGGCGGTGAGCAGCGGGGCGGCGGACGCGGCTGCCGCCGCACCGAGGGCGAGAAACCGTCGCCGGTCGTGCGCGTGCATGTCCATCCGTGACCTCCACGGTCCGGCCGGAGATGGGTGGGGGGCGATGCCATTCACACGTTGAGTCGACTGATTAACAGAGCTTGGAACAACGGAACTTGGCCGTCAATCCCTCGCGCAACGGAAATTCTCGGTGCAGAGTGAGAACTTCACAGAGAGGGCCGATATGTGGATGGGCATCGATCTCGGCACACAGAGCGTCCGTGCGGTGGTGGCAGGGGACCGCGGCGAGATCCTCGGCAGCGGCTCCGCCCCGCTCGCGGGCAGACGCGACGGCGTACGGCATGAGCAACGGCCCCTCGACTGGTGGGCGGCCGTGTGCGCGGCCAGCCGCCAGGCGCTGCGCGACTGCCCCGCCCCGCGTGCGCTCGCCGTCTGCGCCACCTCCGGCACCGTCCTGCTCGGCGACCGGGCGGGCCGGCCGCTGACCCCGGGGGTGATGTACGACGACGGGCGCGCGGTCGCCGAGGCGGCCAGGGCCGGGGCGCCGCCGAGCTGGGCCCTGCCCAAGGTGATGTGGCTGCTGCGGGAGTACGGGGGAGCGGCGAGCGGTGCCGTACGGGTCATGCACCAGGCCGATCTGGTCTTGGCGCGGCTCGCCGGAACGCCGCTGCCCACCGACTCCAGTCACGCTCTGAAGACCGGCTACGACCTGGAGCGGGACGCCTGGCCGCACCGGAGGTTCGGAAAGCTCGGCCTGCCGGACGGACTGTTCCCGGACGTGGTGCGGCCGGGGACGCGGATCGGTGAGGTGGGGCGGGCGGCGGCCGAGGAGACCGGGATTCCGGCGGGCACGCTCCTGGTGGCCGGGATGACGGACGGGTGCGCGGCGCAGATCGCCTCCGGTTCGCTCACCGTGGGCTCCTGGAATTCGGTGCTCGGCACGACGCTGGTCCTGAAGGGGGTCACCTCGTCGCCGGTCGTGGACCGGGCCGGGGTGGTCTACAACCACCGCGCTCCGGACGGCCGCTGGCTGCCCGGCGGTGCCTCCGGGGTCGGCGGCGGGGCGCTGACGGCCGCCTTCCCGGCCGTGGACCCGGCCCGCCTGGACGCGCTGGCCCGCGTACACGAACCGGCGCGGGTGGTGGCGTATCCCCTCGCCGCGCCGGGCGAACGCTTCCCCTTCGTCGCGCCGGAGGCGACCGGCTTCCTGCTCGGCGAGCCCGCTACGGACGCCGAGCACTGGGGGGCGCTGCTGACCGGGGTGGGCCTGGTCGAACGGCTCTGTCTCGACTACCTCGACCTGCTCGGCGCCCAGCTGTACGACCGGCTCACCTTCACCGGCGGCGCGGTCCGCAGCGGCTACTGGAGCCGGCTGCGCGCCGACATCCTGGGCCGGCCCGTGCACATCCCGCAGTACAGCGAACCGGCGCTCGGCATGGCCGTCCTCGCCGCGTACGGGGCGCGGGCCACGACCACGCTGCAAGAGGCGGCGGGCCGGATGGTGCGGCTGCGGCACGTGCTGCACCCGCACCCGGTGCGTACCGCGTGGTACACCGAGCCGTACCTCACGCTGGTGGACGAACTGGAGCGACGCGGCTGGCTCCCCGGCCCGGTCGCCGCCCACGCCCGTACCCGAACCGAGAAGCCCTGACCGCCCGTACCCGTACGGAGAAGCCCTGACCGCCCGTACCCGTACGGAGAAGTCCTGACCGCCCGTACCCGTACGGAGAAGCTCCGACCGCCCGTACCCGTACGGAGAAGTCCTGACCGCCCGTACCCGTACGGAGAAGTCCTGACCGCCCGTACCCGTACGGAGAAGCTCCGACCGCCCGTACCCGTACGGAGAAGTCCTGACCG
>NZ_JBHVFF010000065.1:0-32259 GCF_042801895.1 Streptomyces sp. NPDC057543
GTGCGGCCCTTCGGGGCCCCGGAAGAACCCGGGGGGCGGCCGTCAGCCGCCCGAGGTGTCCAGCTCCGCGTCCGCGCCGACGCCCGCGCAGTCGTACGGGTCCTTCAGCCAGCCGTCCGGCAGGACCACCCGGTTGTTGCCCGAGGTGCGTCCGCGCGGCCCGTCGGCGCCGTCCGGCCACGGCTGGTCCAGGTCCAGCTCCTGCAACTGCCCGCCCAGCTCCTCCAGCGACGAGGTGATCGCCAGCTTCTTGCGCATCTCCGAACCGACCGAGAAGCCCTTGAGGTACCAGGCGACATGCTTGCGGAAGTCGATCACGCCACGGGTCTCGTCGCCGATCCACTCCCCCAGCAGCGTCGCGTGCCGGAGCATCACGTCGGCGACCTTCCGGAGCCCCGGCGCCTGCCGCGTCTCCGTGCCCTCGAAGGCGCTCACCAGGTCACCGAACAGCCAGGGGCGGCCCAGGCAGCCGCGCCCCACGACCACGCCGTCGCAGCCGGTCTCGCGCATCATCCGGCGGGCGTCGTCCGCGCACCAGATGTCGCCGTTGCCGAGGACGGGGATCTCCGGGACGTGCTCCTTGAGGCGGGCGATGGCGTCCCAGTCGGCGGTGCCGCCGTAGTGCTGGGCGGCCGTCCTGCCGTGCAGGGCGACGGCCGTGACGCCCTCCTCCACCGCGATCCGGCCCGCGTCGAGATAGGTGATGTGGTCGTCGTCGATGCCCTTGCGCATCTTGATCGTGACCGGCAGGTCACCCGCGTTGGAGACCGCCTGGTTGAGGATCGCGCGCAGCAGCGGCCGCTTGTACGGGAGCGCGGAGCCGCCGCCCTTGCGGGTCACCTTGGGGACCGGGCAGCCGAAATTCAGGTCGATGTGGTCGGCGAGGTTCTCGTCGACGATCATGCGGACGGCCTTGCCGACGGTGACCGGGTCCACTCCGTACAGCTGGATCGAGCGCGGGGTCTCGCTCGCGTCGAAGTGGATGAGCTGCATGGTCTTCTCGTTGCGCTCGACCAGCGCCCGGGTGGTGATCATCTCGCTGACGAACAGCCCCTTGCCTCCGGAGAACTCCCGGCACAGGGTGCGGAACGGGGCGTTGGTGATGCCGGCCATGGGGGCGAGCACCACCGGCGGCTGCACCGTGTGCGGGCCTATCCGGAGCTGCGGGAGCGAGGGGGCGAGCGTGGTCATTGCTCCATTGTCGCGTACGACGCGGAGCGGTCTGCCAGCAGAGTTCGTTAGTTAACCGTACTATCCATGTATGCCCGAGCTGAGCCCCCGCCGACGGCAGCTGGTACTGGCGATCTGCTGTATGAGCCTGCTGATCGTCAGCCTCGACAACACCGTCCTCAATGTCGCCCTGCCGTCCATGCAGAAGGAACTGCACGCCACCGTGGCGGGCATGCAGTGGACGATCGACGCCTACACCCTCGTCCTCGCGTCGCTGCTGATGCTCGCGGGCTCCACCGCCGACCGGATCGGGCGCCGGAAGATCTTCAAGATCGGGCTCGTCCTCTTCACCCTCGGCTCGGTCCTCTGCTCCCTGGCACCGAACCTCGAGTCGCTGGTGGCGTTCCGGATGGTGCAGGCGGTGGGCGGCTCGATGCTCAACCCCGTCGCGATGTCGATCATCACCAACACCTTCACCGACCCGCGCGAGCGGGCCCGCGCCATTGGGGTGTGGGGCGGTGTCGTCGGCATCTCCATGGCGGCGGGCCCGGTGATCGGCGGTCTGCTGGTGGACTCGGTGGGCTGGCGGTCGATCTTCTGGATCAACCTGCCGGTCGGTGTCGTCGCGCTGCTGCTCACCTGGCGGTACGTCCCCGAGTCCCGCGCCCCGAAGCCGCGCCGCCCCGACCCCGTGGGGCAGCTGCTGGTTATCGCGCTGCTCGGTTCGCTGACGTACGCGATCATCGAGGCGCCCTCGGCGGGCTGGGCCTCGCCGCGCATCCTGACGTTCGCCGCGCTCGCCGCCTGCGCGGTCGTCGGGCTCCTGCTGTACGAGCCCAGGCGCGCCGAGCCCCTCATCGATCTGCGGTTCTTCCACAGCGCCCCGTTCAGCGGGGCCACCGCCATAGCGGTCTGCGCGTTCGCCGCGCTGAGCGGGTTCCTCTTCCTCAACACGCTGTATCTGCAGAACGTACGCGGGCTGAGCGCGCTGCACGCCGGCCTGTACATGCTCCCGATGGCGGCACTGACCTTTGTCTGCGCACCCCTGTCCGGGCGACTGGTCGGCAGCCGGGGGCCACGGCTCCCGCTGCTCGTGGCGGGTGTGGCCATGACGGCCTGCGGGCTGATGTTCGCCGCGCTCGACGCGGAGACGGACAACGTCCTGCTGTTCACCGGCTACGTGCTGTTCGGCCTCGGCTTCGGCATGGTGAACGCGCCGATCACCAACACGGCCGTCTCCGGGATGCCACGCTCGCAGGCCGGGGTGGCGGCGGCGGTCGCATCGACCAGCCGGCAGGTCGGCGGGACGCTCGGGGTCGCCGTGATCGGTGCGGTGCTGGCGGCGGGCGTGGCCGGTACCGGGTCCCCGCGTGGCGCCGCGTACGCGACCGCGTTCGTGGACGCGAGCAAGCCCGCCTGGTGGATCATCAGCGGGTGCGGGCTGGCCGTCCTGCTCGTGGGTGCGCTGACCAGCGGGCGCTGGGCGCGCAAGACGGCGCACCGGACCGCGGAACGCCTGGAGACGTCGGCGGGCGCCGCGGCCGGGGATCAGGCGTCGGCAAGCTCCCGGGCGTGAAGTCGGAGCAGCCGCTGCCGGGGCGGACAAGCGGACAAGGGCGTGGGCCCGGATCACTTCAGGTGATCCGGACCCACAGTCCTACAGCTGGGATCACTTCAGGTGATCCGGACCCACGGTCCTACGGCTGATCAGGAGGCGTCAGCTCCGCGCCGAGTCGTCCTGCTCGGACGTGCTCGGCTGCGCGGTGTCGTCCGACGACGGCTCGGCCCGGGCGGAGCCGGAGGCTGATCCCGACTGCGCACGCTCTCGCATCTTGCGCAGCAGTTCCTGCTTCTGGTCGGCGGCCGCCTTGCGGTCGGCATCGCGCGCGGGACCCGCGCCCTGCTGTTCGGCGCGGGACAGCTTCTTGCGCTGCCCGCCGACACCGAGGAGGTTGTTGCGGCTCTTGGCCACGGCGTTCTCCCATTCGTCGTGAGAATTGAGGTCTGGGGGGACCTGGAATCGGTCCGATGGGCGGCGGGTGGTCGGACCCGCCGCGCTCTCACTCGTAGATCTGGAAGAACGAAGACATGCCCGAACCGTACCCGGCCGGAACGGGCTCAGCACCCGATTTTCCACCGGGTCGGCGCCCGTGCCGGCCCGGTGCCGGCGGACAGCGGCTGCGGACGGTCCGCTCAGGCGGTCGGGTCGACCGTTGCCTGGTGCGCCTCGGCGAGATGTTCCTCGGCCTTGAGCCAGGGCAGGAACTGCACGCCCTTGCGCCAGCCGCAGGTGTCGCAGTTCAGCTGCCGCTGCATCCCCGACTTCGTCACGTGGACGATGTGTTCACGGCCGTGCTGATCCCATCTGCTGACCTTGCTCGTGGTCATGGACGGCATACGGGCCTCCTGGTGACGCGTGGACGCAACTGTTCGGCGTGGACAGTCTGCAACGAAGCCCCCGGTCCCGTACGGGGTACGGGGAACCGGGGGCTTCGCCGGGAAACCGCGGTGCGTCAGCAGCCCAGCAGCCGGGCGCCGAGGTAGGCCTGGATCTGGTCCAGGGAGACGCGCTCCTGCTTCATGGTGTCGCGCTCGCGCACGGTCACCGCGTTGTCGTCGAGGGTGTCGAAGTCGACGGTGACGCAGAACGGCGTACCGATCTCGTCCTGACGGCGGTATCGGCGGCCGATGGCGCCCGCGTCGTCGAACTCGATGTTCCAGTTCTTCCGCAGGTCGGTGGCGAGGCCCTTGGCCTTCGGCGACAGCTGCGGGTTGCGGGACAGCGGCAGGACGGCGACCTTGACCGGCGCGAGGCGCGGGTCGAGACGCATCACGGTGCGCTTCTCCATGACGCCCTTGGCGTTGGGCGCCTCGTCCTCGATGTAGGCGTCGAGGAGGAAGGCGAGCATCGCGCGGCCGACACCGGCCGCCGGCTCGATGACGTACGGAGTCCAGCGCTCGCCGGCATCCTGGTCGAAGAAGGACAGGTCCGTGCCCGAGGCCTTCGAGTGCGCCTTGAGGTCGTAGTCCGTGCGGTTGGCGACGCCCTCCAGCTCGCCCCACTCGCTGCCGCCGAAGCGGAAGCGGTACTCGATGTCGGCAGTGCGCTTGGAGTAGTGCGAGAGCTTCTCCGCCGGGTGCTCGTACCAGCGCATGTTCTCCTCGCGCATGCCGAGGTCCGTGTACCAGTTCCAGCGCTGGTCCATCCAGTACTGCTGCCACTCCTCGTCCTCGCCCGGCTTGACGAAGAACTCCATCTCCATCTGCTCGAACTCGCGGGTCCGGAAGATGAAGTTGCCCGGAGTGATCTCGTTCCGGAAGGACTTGCCCATCTGGGCGATACCGAACGGCGGCTTCTTGCGCGAAGTCTGCTGCACCTGGCCGAAGTTGGTGAAGATGCCCTGCGCGGTCTCGGGACGCAGGTAGGCGACGGAGCCGGAGTCCTGGGTCGGGCCGAGGTGCGTGGAGAGCAGACCCGAGAACTGCTTGGGCTCGGTGAAGGTGCCCTTGTTGCCGCAGTTGGGGCAGTTGAGCTCGGTCAGGCCGTTCGCGGGAGCGTGGCCGTGCTTCTCCTCGTACGCCTCCTCCAGGTGGTCGGCGCGGAAGCGCTTGTGGCAGGAGGTGCACTCGGTCAGCGGATCGGTGAACGTGGCGACATGGCCGGAGGCGACCCACACCTCGGGGGCCAGGATGACCGACGAGTCGAGACCGACCACGTCCTCGCGCGAGGTGACCATGTAGCGCCACCACTGGCGCTTGAGGTTCTCCTTCATCTCCACGCCCAGCGGCCCGTAGTCCCAGGCGGCGCGCTGACCGCCGTAGATCTCACTGCAGGGATAGACGAAGCCACGGCGCTTGCTCAGGCTGACGATGGAGTCGATCTTGTCGGCGGCCACGGTGCTCTCTTCATTACGACGACGAAATTGGACAGGAGTGGCGCGAAGCGCCTCGGTGGGGGGTGTGGTCAGAAGACGGGCGGGCGAATACCCCAGATTACCGGCGGGCACGCCCCTGGGATCAAATCGGTATCGGCACAGACTGCCGAGGAGTCACCTCATCAGCCTTGTTGACAATCGTTTCCAGTTTTGTTGAAAATGACTGTCATGAACGTAAGCCGCCTCATACCCACCGCCGCCGTCGCCGGAGCAGCCGTCCTCGGTCTCACCGCGCTCACCGCCTGCTCCTCCTCGGACGCCGCCGACCACAAGAACGGCGGGAAGCTGAACGTGGTGGCCTCGTTCTATCCGATGCAGTTCCTGGCCGAGCAGATCGGCGGGAAGCACGTCTCCGTCACCACGCTGACCAAGCCGGGCATCGAGCCGCACGATCTGGAGCTCACCCCGCGGCAGATCGGCGGACTCTCCGACGCCGGCTACATCCTCTACCTCAAGGGCATCCAGCCCGCCGTGGACGACGCGATCAAGCAGTCCGGGTCGAAGGACGTCGTCGACGCCTCGACCCTCACCACGCTGGAGGACCACGGCACCGAGACCGGCGCCGACGAGCACGGCCACGAGCACCACGGCGACGAGGCCGGGGCCGACCCGCACATCTGGCTGGACCCGGTGAAGTACGCCGAGGTCGCCAAGGGCGTCGGGAAGTCGCTGGAGAAGACCGACCCCGACCACGCCGCGGACTACCGCAAGAACACGGAAGCGCTGGTCACCAAGCTCGACGGCCTGAACACGGCGTACGAGAACGGTCTGAAGAACACCACGACCAGGACCTTCATCACCACGCACTCCGCCTTCGGCTACCTCGCCGAGCGCTACGGCCTGACCCAGGAGGGCATCGCCGGCGTCGACCCCGAGGCCGAACCCAGCCCCGCCCGGATCAAGGAGATCCACACCATCGCGGAGAAGAACAAGGTCACCACCGTATTCTTCGAGACGCTCGCCAGCGACAGGACCGCGAAGACCCTCGCCAAGGACACCGGCCTGAAGACCGACGTCCTGGACCCGCTGGAGGGAATCACGGACAAGTCCAAGGGCGCTGACTACCTCGAAGTCATGCAGTCCAACCTCGCCGCCCTGCAGAAGGCGCTCGGCGCGAAGTGATCCACGCAACACCCGTCACAGCAGCATCGGAGTCGCTCATGCCTGAGCCCGGGAGCACCACGACCGAACCCGTGATAGCCCTGCGCGGCGCCACTGCCACGCTCGGCGCGCGTCCGGTGCTGCGCGGCATCGACCTGACCGTCCACGGCGGCGAGGTCGTCGCCCTGCTCGGCGCCAACGGCTCGGGCAAGTCGACCGCCGTACGCTCCGTCATCGGTCAGGTCCCGCTGACCGGCGGCTCCGTCGAGCTGTTCGGCACCCCGCTGCGCCGCTTCCGCTCCTGGGCGCGCGTCGGATACGTACCCCAGCGCACCACGGCGGCCGGCGGTGTCCCCGCCACGATCCGTGAGGTCGTCACATCTGGGCGCCTGTCCCGGACGAAGCTCGGCCTGCTCCGCAGGGCCGACCGGGCCGCCGTCGACCGGGCCATCGACCTCGTCGGCCTCGCCGACCGGGCCAAGGACTCGGTGAACGCGCTCTCCGGCGGGCAGCACCAGCGGGTGCTGATCGCCCGGGCGCTGGCCGCCGAACCGGAGCTGCTGATCATGGACGAGCCGATGGCCGGCGTCGACCTGGCCAGCCAGGAGATCCTCGCCGCGACGCTCCGCGAACAGGTCGCCGTCGGCACGACGGTACTGCTCGTGCTGCACGAGCTCGGCCCGCTGGAGCCGCTGATCGACCGCGCGATCGTGCTGCGCGACGGCTGTGTGATGCACGACGGGCCGCCCCCGAAGGCGCTGGGCCAGCACGCCCTGCCCGGCCACGACCACGTACACCCCCACGCGGCCTCCGAGCCCGTCCGGACGGGACTGCTGAGCTGATCATGGAATTCCTCGACCCTCCCTTCATGCAGCGGGCCCTGCTCGCCGCCGTACTGGTCGGCGTCATCGCCCCCGCCGTCGGCATCTATCTCGTCCAGCGCCGCCAGGCCCTGATGGGCGACGGCATCGGCCACATCGCGATGACCGGTGTCGGCCTCGGCTTCCTGCTCTCCACCAGCCCGGTGTGGATGGCCACGGCGGTCGCCGTCGTCGGCGCCGTCGTGATGGAGCTGATCCGCTGGTACGGACGCACCCGCGGCGACATCGCGCTGGCCATGTTGTTCTACGGCGGCATGGCGGGCGGTGTCCTGCTGATCAACCTCTCCGACACCGGCTCCAACGCCAACCTCACCTCGTACCTCTTCGGCTCCCTGTCCACGGTCTCCACCGAGGACATCACCGCGATCTGCCTGCTGGCCGCCTTCGTGCTACTGGTGACGCTGGGGCTGCGGCGACAGCTGTTCGCGGTCAGTCAGGACGAGGAGTTCGCCCGGGTCACCGGGCTGCCGGTGCGGGCGCTGAACCTGCTCGTCGCCGTGACGGCGGCGGTGACCGTCACCGTGGCGATGCGGGTCGTCGGGTTGCTGCTGGTCAGCGCACTGATGGTGGTGCCGGTCGCGGCCGCGCAGCAGATCTCCAGGTCCTTCAAGGTGACGTTCGTGCTGTCGGTCGTCATCGGTACGGCAGTGACCCTGGCCGGCACCGTGACCTCGTACTACCAGGACATCCCGCCCGGCGCGACGATCGTGCTGCTGGCCATCGTGGTCTTCGTCGGCCTGACGCTGCTCGCGACCCCGCTGGCCAGAAGGCGCGCCCGGCGCGGCGAAGCCGCGTCCGAGGAGTGCACCCTGGAGGTACCGGCCTCCCGTCCGGCTCCGGACGAGCTCAGGGTATGACCGTGGCGCCCGGGCGGGCTGGCACAATGGCCCGACACAGGTACGGGCGACACGAGGAGGCTGCTGTGGCGACGGCGCCGATCAGTGGAACGAACGCGGCCCCGGTACGCGGCCGCTCGACCCGGCAGCGGGCGGCGGTGGCGGCGGCGCTCGACGAGGTGGACGAGTTCCGCAGCGCCCAGGAGCTGCACGACGTACTCAAGCACCGCGGTGACTCGGTGGGGCTGACCACCGTCTACCGCACCCTTCAGTCCCTCGCCGACGCGGGCGAGGTCGATGTGCTGCGCACCACGGACGGCGAGTCCGTGTACCGGCGCTGCTCGACCGGGGACCACCATCACCATCTGGTGTGCCGGATGTGCGGCAAGGCCGTGGAGGTCGAGGGGCCCGCGGTGGAGCAGTGGGCGGAGACGATCGCCGCGCAGCACGGGTATGTGAACGTGGCGCACACCGTGGAGATCTTCGGAACGTGCGCGGAGTGCGCGGGCGCGAAGGAGTAACGGTCCGGGCGTCGCCCCCGGACCCCCGTTCCGCGCCCGCCGGAGAATCCTGGGCGCCGAGCAGGCTCGCTCAGAACCTGCGCAGGTGGCGGTCGAGTACCGCGCGCAGCCGGTCGAGGTCGCCCGGATCGCGCAGACCGCGCTTGGGCAGCAGGGTGAGGCCGGTCGCCTGCTTGTCGTCGCTGAGCAGCACGAAGAGTTCCGGAGTCTCCCGGTAGCAGGGCATGACCGACCAGCGGACGGTCATGGTGCTCTGCTCCGTGACGATCCGTATGCCCGTCTCGTACACATGGGACCGGAACATGCCCTGGAGCGCGGCGAATCTGTGGAGTTGCCGGCCCGTGAGCCGGAGCGTCAGGGGCAGTGCCACGACGACGGTCACGCACAACGCGCAGAGGACCAGCCACAGAACGTCCCCGTCGAGGACCGTCAGGGCTCCCGTCAGCACGGCCATGACCGCCAGGAGGGCCATCAGCACGCGTTGTCTGCGCCCGGCCGCACTGGCCCTCGCGCGGGCTTGCAGCGCGCCGGTGAAGTCGGCCCTGGTCGGCTGGTATTCCAGCTCGACCACGGCTTCCTCCCCGGCCACGGCCTCCGCCTCGCCGTCCCGCCCCTGAGTTGTCATGAGCAGAAGTTTAGTGGCGCCTCCCGGCGGGTTCTGCCCGACGGCTCAGACAGCCGGATCGGCGGTGCCCGCCTCCACCGCGCCGCCGAAGCGTCGGTCCCGCTGGGCGTATTCCAGGCAGGCCCGCCACAGGTCGCGGCGGTCGAAGTCCGGCCACAGCACGTCCTGGAAGACCATCTCGGCGTAGGCGCTCTGCCAGATCAGGTAGTTGGACGTGCGCTGCTCGCCGCTGGGGCGGACGAAGAGGTCGACGTCCGGCATGTCCGGGTAGTAGATGTACTTCGCGAACGTCTTCTCGTTGACCTTCGACGGATCCAGCTTCCCGGCCGCGACGTCCTGCGCGATGCGCTGCGCGGCGTCGGCGATCTCGGCCCGGCCGCCGTAGTTGACGCAGAAGTACAGCGTCATCTTGTCGTTGTCCTTCGTCTGCTCCTGGGCGACCTGGAGCTCCTGAACGACGGACTTCCACAGCTTGGGCATGCGCCCCACCCAGCGGATGCGGATGCCCAGTTCGTCCATCTCGTCGCGGCGGCGGCGGATGACGTCCCGGTTGAAGTTCATCAGGAACTTCACTTCCTCCGGGGACCGCTTCCAGTTCTCGGTGGAGAACGCGTACAGCGAGAGGTTCTTGACGCCCATCTCGATGCAGCCCTTGAGGACGTCCATGACGACACCCTCGCCGACCTTGTGGCCCTCGGTGCGCGGGAGGCCGCGCTCCTTGGCCCAGCGGCCGTTGCCGTCCATCACGACGGCGATGTGCTTGGGCACCAGCTCGCCGGGGATCTTCGGGGGCGTGGCACCGGAAGGGTGCGGCTCCGGGGTCTTGTAGTCGCGCCGGTTACGGCCGCCGAGCATCCCGCGTACTGCCATGAACTGTCTCGCTCCCTGTGCCTGATCCGCCTGTGTCACTTCTCTACGTACCGCAGTGAGCGCAGCCCGCGCTCCAGATGCCAGTGCAGGTAGGCGGACACCAGTCCGCTCCCCTCCCTGACATGACGCGCCTCGCACGCGTCCGCCGTGTCCCAGTCGCCTGTGAGCAGCGCGCTCAGCAGCGTGACGGCCTCAGCCGAGGGTACGACGCTGCCGGGCACCCGGCAGTCGCCGCATATGACGCCGCCCGCCGCGACGGAGAAGAAACGGTTCGGTCCGGGCATTCCGCACTTCGCGCAGTCCTCGAAGCTGGGTGCGTAGCCGTTGACGGCGAGCGAACGCAGCAGGAACGCGTCGAGGATGAGATGCGGCTCGTGTTCACCGCGGGCGAGGGTGCGCAGCCCGCCGACGAGCAGCAGGTACTGCTGGACCGCGGGCTCGCCCTCGTGGTCGGTGAACCGTTCGGCGGTCTCCAGCATCGCGGTGCCCGCGGTGTAGCGGGCGTAGTCGGTGACGATGCCGCCGCCGTACGGGGCGATCGTCTCGCTCTGGGTGCAGAGCGGCAGTCCGCGGCCGATGAGTTCGCTGCCCCGGGCGAAGAACTGCACGTCGACGTGGGAGAAGGGTTCCAGCCGTGCCCCGAACTTGGACTTCGTGCGCCGCACCCCGCGCGCGACGGCCCGCACCCGGCCGTGGCCGCGGGTCAGGATCGTGATGATCCGGTCGGCCTCGCCCAGCTTCTGCGTGCGCAGCACCACGCCGTCGTCCCGGAACAAGCTCATGCGTCCATTGTCCGGTACGGGGGCGGCTCATCGGGCCGGGGGCCGCTCACCTTCCGTCCGCCTCGCCGGCGGCGGGTACGACCAGGCCCGATTCGTACGCGACGATCACCAGCTGGGCCCGGTCGCGGGCGCCGACCTTTCCCATGATCCGGCTGACATGGGTCTTCGCGGTGAGCGGGCTGAGGCCGAGGGCCCCGGCGATCTCGGCGTTGTTCAGCCCGCGCCCGACCAGGCAGAGGACCTGACGCTCCCGGTCGGAGAGCCGGTCCGGGCCACCCGGCGCCGGGGCGGGCGGGGTCCGGGGGCTGCTCAGCACCCGGGCGATGAGCCGGGCGGTCGGCCCGGGCGAGAGCAGGGACTCGCCCGCCGCCACGGTCCTGATCGCGGCCAGGAGTTCGGCGGGCCTGGTGTCCTTGACCAGGAATCCGGAGGCGCCCGCGCGCAGCGCTTCCACGACGTACTCATCGGTGTCGTACGTGGTCAGGACCAGCACCTTCACCCCGGCGAGGCTCTCGTCGGCGGCGATGAGGCGGGTCGCCCCGATGCCGTCGAGGTCGGGCATCCGGATGTCCATGACGACGAGGTCGGGCCGGTGCGCGCGGGTCAGTTCGACCGCTTCGAGGCCGTTGCCCGCCTGACCGACGACCTCCATGTCCCGGTCCGATTCGACGAGCATCGCGAAGGCCGCCCGTACCAGGGTCTGGTCGTCGGCGAGCAGTACGCGGATCACGGTGTGGGCTCCCCCTCCTGGAACGGCAGCAGCGCCGAGACCTCGAAGCCGCCGCCGGGGCGGGGTCCCGCGTCCAGCGTGCCGCCGGTACTGCGGGCCCGTTCCCGCATGCCCACCATGCCGAACCCGGGAGTGGAGCCGTCCTTCGGGAGGCCCGTGCCGTCGTCGGTGACCGTGACCCGCAGCGCGCCGTCGCCGTCCGGTACCACGGCGACGCTGACCCGTACACCGGCTCCGCCGTGCCGTACCGCGTTGGTCAGCGACTCCTGCACGATGCGGTACGCGGCCGCGCCGGTTGCCGGGGCGAGCCGGCCGGCCGGTGCGTGCACCGCGAGGTCGACCTGCGCGCCGGCCGCCTCGGCGGCCCGTACGAGACCGGGCAGCCCCGCCAGGTCGGGCAGCGGGTCTTCGGTGCCGGGACGGCCGTGGCTGTCGTGCCCGCCGTCGCGCAGCACCTCCAGGGTGGTGCGCAGCTCGGCCCTGGCTCCCCGGCAGGTGTCGGCGATGTCCTCCAGCGCCGTGGCGATCGCGTGCCGGTCGAGCCGGTCCGGATCGACGGTCAGGATGTGCGAGGCCACCGAGGTCTGGACACCGATGAGGGTGATGCTGTGGGCCAGCAGATCGTGCAGATCGCGGGCGATCCGCAGCCGCTCCTCGGCGACCCGCCGCCGGGCCTCCTCCTCGCGGGTGCGCTCCGCGCGTTCGGCGCGCTCCAGCACGGAGGCCATGTACTGGCGGTAGACGCGCATGTCGACGCCGCAGAACAGCACGGCGACGACCCAGCCGGAGATGCGCAGCAGCTCCAGGCCCTGATGGGCGTTGATGGTGAGCACCACCGTCACCATGACGGACAGGACACCGATCCCGGTCAGGAGTGTGCGCAGCGGCCGGCCGGTCACCGCCACGGTGTAGAGCGCGATCCAGGTCTGCGGCATCGGTGCCGCGTGCGCGTTGTCGAGCGCGTGATACGGCACGAGGAGCGGGATCATGGCGAGCAGCGCGAGCAGCGGGCTGCGCCGCCGCCAGGCGATCGGTACGGCGCTCGCGATCAGGAGCACCCAGCCGAACGCGCCGGGTGTCCGGGCAGGGTCGGTGAGCAGGGCGAGTACGACGGAGAGCGCACCGGCGCCCCCGGCTATGAGGGCGTCGGTGCGCGTCTTGTGCGGCGCTTCCATGGGGTCGCGGTTGACGACGGCCATGATGCGCTCACGACGGCGCGTGGTTCGGGACACGCTTGCCATCCTCCGGTACGGGTGGGCGAACCGTCAGGCGGTTGTGAGGAGTTCGGGTTCGCGGGGACCGTCCGGTGCGGCGGGGGTCCGGCTGAGTGCGCCGGGCCACCAGATCTTCCGCTGGAGCGCCACGCTCGCCGAGGTGACCAGATAGGTGCGGACGAGGAAGGTGTCGAGGAGTACGCCGACGGCGACGACGAAGCCCATCTGGACCAGGCCCACGATCGGCATGTTCAGCAGGACCCCGAAGGTGGCCGCGAGGACCAGGCCCGCCGAGGCGATCACGCCGCCCGTGGTGCGCAGCGCGGTGAGCGCGGCGGTCGTCGGCGTGGCGCCGGAGAGGGTCTCCTCGCGGACCCGGTGCATCAGGAAGATGCCGTAGTCGACGCCGAGCGCCACCAGGAAGACGAAGCTCAGCAGCGGCAGCCCGGGGTCGGTGCCCTTCATGCCGAAGAGTGGTCCGAAGACGAGTCCGCCGATACCGAGCGAGGCGCCCCACACGGCGACGACGGCGGCGACGAGCAGCAGCGGCGCGACGAGGCTGCGCAGCAGGGCGATCAGGATCAGCAGGACGGAGATCAGGACGAGCGGGACGACGGTCTTGAGGTCGCGGGCATTGGCCGTCTCCGCGTCCATCTGCTGGGCACTGGGCCCGCCGACATGGCTGCCGTCCAAGGAATCGCGCAGGGCCTTGATGGTCGCCCGCTCCCCCGACGATTCGGGCCGGTCGGTGGCGACGAGGGACAGTTCGGTCCAGCCGCCGCCGCTGCGTCCGCGTGCGACGGCGGCGACGCCCTCGGTGGCACGGGCCTTCGCCAGGGTCGCCCCGGCCCGTTCGGTCGGGGTGATCACAGTGATCGGCTGGGTGGAGCGGCCGGGATAGGCGGCGGCGAGGGTGTCCATCGCCGCGATCGACTCCGGCTTGCTGGAGAAGGAGTCCTCCTGCTTGAGGTCCCCGGGCAGCTTGAACGCGCCGAGCGCCAGCGCGCCCAGCAGCACGCCCCCGCAGGCGAGCACGGCCACCGGCCTGCGCCCGGCCGTACCGCCCATCGCGGCGAAGAGCGAACGTCGCCGGGCGGGCTCGCTGCCGTACGCGGGGACGAGCGGCCAGAACACCCGGCGGCCGAGCAGCACCAGCAGCGCCGGCAGCAGCGTCGTCATGGCGAGCAGCGCGCAGAGTACCCCGACGGCGGCGATGGGGCCCATGCCCCGGCTGCTGGTGAGGTCGGCCGCGAGCAGGCACAGCAGACCGGCGGCGACGGTGCCCGAGGAGGCGACGACCGCGGGCCCGCAGCCGCGCAGGGCGGCCACCATGGCGTCGTACGGCCGGACGAAGCGGCCGAGTTCCTCCCGGTATCGGGAGACGAGCAGCAGCGCGTAGTCGGTGCCCGCGCCGAAGACGAGGATGGTCATCACGGCGGAGCTCTGGCCGGTGACGGTGATGTCGAAGCCGCGGTTGAGCCCGTACACCACGGCCATGGACAGGGCGTCGGCGACGCCCGCGACGACGAGCGGCACCAGCCACAGCAGCGGGCTGCGGTAGATGAGGATCAGCAGGATCGCCACCACGGCGACGGTCGTGTAGAGCAGCGGTCCGCCGAGGGACGCGTAGACCTTCTGCGCGTCGGTGTTCAGCGCCCCCGGGCCGCCGACGTCGACGCTCAGTCCGCCGCCGCCCTCGGCGACCGCACGGACGTCGTCGACGAAGGCGTTCCTGGCGTCGTCGTCCTGTCCCGGGCCGGTGGAGGAGACCGGGTACATCAGCGTCGTACCGTCCTCGGACGGGACGGGGCGTGGGGTCCCGGTGAGCGGGTGACCGCTCGCGATCCGGGCGGTCTGCTCGGCGGCCAGGGCCCGGTCGGCGGCGGTCAGTCCGCCGTCGCGGTGGTAGACGAGCACGAGTTCGGTGGCCTCACCGCCGGGCAGCGCGTCCTGGACCTTCGCCACCTGGGTGGAATCGGCGCTCGCCGGGAGGTAGTCGACGGCACGGTTGGTCTGTACGCCGCCGAGCTTGCCCGCCAACGGCCCGGCCAGCGCGATCGCGGCGATCCAGAGCGCCAGGATCGCCCAGGGCAGTGCGCGCCGCCGGTTGCCTGGCCTCGACCGCGTACCACGTGGTTCCACTGCGGCCCTCATGACGGGCCCCCTTCCGCCGGGTGTCTGGTTCCTGTCCAGACTCCCGGCGGAATGCGGCCGGGACGTCGCGCCCGGGACCGACTTCGCGGCTACTGCCGTGGGGGCACGCGGGGTCCGATTACTCCCGCGGGAGTACGCGCCCGGTGCGGACGGGGCCGTTCAGGACGGGGTACGCGCCGCCGCCGCGAGGAGCCGGGCCGTGTCCTCGGCGCAGAGTTGCAGCGACCCGCCGACCGTGGTCAGCACCTCGCGCTCCGACGGCCCGTACGGGCCGTCGGCGAGCGCGATCCTGGCGCCCTGCAGCAGGATCGATTCGCGCCCGGCGGGGGCCAGATGCGGGGCGAGGGGTTCCAGCGCTTCGTGCAGTTCGATGGCGAGGGCCGCTCCGCAGGCCTCGGCCGCCGGGTCGAAGGCGGAGCCGTGGCCGATGTCGGCGGAGAGGACCTCGACGACGGTGGAGAGCTGTTCCTCCGTGCAGTCGTCGAATCCGGCGTCGCGCACGGTGGCGGCCGCGGTCTCCAGGACCGTACGGGAGGCGGTGCCGCCGGCCGCGAGTACGCCGAGCGCGACCGTGTGGACGGCGTCCCGGAGCATTGCGGACAACCGGGTGGTGGTGGGGTGGTCGAGCACGTCGGTGCCGAAGTGGGCCCGGCAGGCGGCGCATTCGACGACGGGGCCCGCGGTGCCACGCCGCAGCGTCGGCACGCCGAGCACCGTGAAGCGCCGACGGCCGGTGAGGCGGCGGTAGTTGCGGTCACCGCCGCAGCCGGGGCAGAAGAACTCGCCGTCGCCGACCGTGTCCCAGATGGTGCGGATGCCGCAGATACGCAGCTTCATGGCGCGTTGTCCCAGGGCTGACCGCACGTCGCACACCTCCGTAACACTCCGGCAACATTGCCGTGTCGACGTGATGTTAACCACAGTCGCGATGTGGCGTCAGTACCTCGATCGTCACAACCCCCGGAGATGGCCGAACCCCGCCCCCCGGAGGCGGGTGGGCGGGGTCTTCGGCCGTACAACTTCAGGCCCTTTCGGGCACCGGGTCAGCGGGTGGCGCGGTTGACGGCCGAGACGACCGCCTTCAGCGAGGCACGCGTGGTGTTGGCGTCGATGCCGATACCCCACAGGACCTTTCCGTCGATCGCGCACTCGATGTACGAGGCGGCCTGGGAGCTGGCGCCCTCGCTCATGGTGTGCTCGGTGTAGTCCAGCAGACGGGCGTCGATGCCGATGGCCTGCAGCGCTTCGAAGAACGCGGAGATCGGGCCGTTGCCGGTGCCGGTCAGCACGGTGTCCGTGCCGTCCACGGTCGCCTCGACGGTGATCGTGTCCCGGCCGTCGGAGCCGGTCGTGGTCTGGCCGGAGCGGATCTGTACGCGACCCCATTGAGCCGCAGCGTCGTCCGGGTTCGGCAGGTACTCGTCCTGGAACGTGGACCAGATCTGTGTCGGCGTGACCTCACCGCCCTCGGCATCGGTCTTGGCCTGAATGATCCGGGAGAACTCGATCTGCATCCGACGCGGCAGGTCCAGCTTGTGGTCGTTCTTCAGGACGTAGGCGATTCCGCCCTTGCCGGACTGCGAGTTGACCCGGATGACGGCCTCGTAACTGCGGCCGACGTCCTTCGGGTCGATCGGCAGGTACGGCACCGCCCACTCGAGGTCGTCGACGGTCCTGCCCTGGGCGGCCGCGTCGGCCTCCATGGCGTCGAAGCCCTTCTTGATGGCGTCCTGGTGGGAGCCGGAGAAGGCGGTGTAGACCAGGTCGCCCGCGTAGGGGTGGCGCGGATGGACCTCCATCTGGTTGCAGTACTCGCTGGTGCGGCGGATCTCGTCGATCTGCGAGAAGTCGATCTGCGGGTCGACCCCCTGCGAGAACAGGTTCATGCCCAGCGTCACCAGGTCGACGTTGCCGGTGCGCTCGCCCTGGCCGAACAGGCAGCCCTCGATCCGGTCCGCACCGGCCATGATGGCCAGTTCGGCGGCGGCGACGGCGGTACCGCGGTCGTTGTGCGGGTGGACCGACAGACAGATGTGCTCGCGGCGCGACAGGTTGCGCGACATCCACTCGAACCGGTCCGCGTGCGTGGACGGGGTCGAACGCTCCACGGTGGCGGGCAGGTTGAGGATGATCTCGCGGCCCTCCTCCGGCTGCCAGACGTCACAGACCGCCTCGCAGACCTCCAGGGCGAAGTCCAGCTCGGTGTCGGTGAAGATCTCGGGGCTGTACTGGTAGCCGAAGATCGTCTCCGGGCCCAGCAGCTTCTCCGCGTACTCCATGACCAGCCGGGTGCCGTCCACGGCGATCTGCTTGATGTCGTCCTTCGAGCCGCGGAAGACGACCCGGCGGAAGGTGGGCGCCGTCGCGTTGTACAGGTGCACGGTCGCGCGGTGGGCGCCGACGAGGGACTCCACGGTCCGCTCGATCAGGTCCTCGCGGGCCTGCGTCAGGACGGAGATCGTCACGTCCTCGGGGATCGCGCCCTCTTCGATGATGGAGCGGACGAACGCGAAGTCGGTCTCGCCGGAGGACGGGAAGCCGACCTCGATCTCCTTGTAGCCCATGCGCACGAGCAGGTCGAACATCTCGCGCTTGCGGGCCGGCGACATCGGGTCGATCAGGGCCTGGTTGCCGTCGCGCAGGTCGGTGGAGAGCCAGCGGGGCGCGACGGTGATCCGGTTGTCCGGCCAGGTACGGTCGGGGATCTCGACGGCCTCGTACCGGCCGTACTTGTGGATCGGCATCCCGGACGGCTTCTGCAGCTGAGTCGCGTTGGTGATCGGCGTGGGGCGGCCGACAGCGGTTTCAGTAGCGGGCTGAGCGGGATTTACGACGGTCATGGCGTACGGCTCCTCGGGGGTCCAACCAATGGGACGGCCGACTGTGTCGCTGCAACACCAGACTCCGCGGGGAGGGGGTCGGCCTACGACTACAGGCCCTCGCCGCGGCAGCTAAGAAGAAGCAGCCCGAAACGCATGATGCGAGGAGCGTAGCCGAGGGGCGTCCGATGCGTCCGTCCCGTATCAGTATGCGGGACCGGGTGCCGGAAACACCCAAGAGTGATCAATCACTCCATTTCATCAATCCTGGTCGCAACCGGTGACATCACGATTACTCGGTGCCACAGTCGAATGCATGCAGCCTCAGTCTCAGCACGGGTTCCGCCCCGTCTTCTGCACCATCGTGCCGCCCCATGTCCTCGACAAGCTGTCGCAGTCCGACAACCCCGATCTGGCGGGCCCCGCCCGCCGCACCCTGGAGAGCGACGCCGCCCGCCGCACCCGCCGCCAGATGGCCACGGTCGTCACCGTGCCCACCGCCCGCGCGACCGAGGGGGACGCCTCCGACAAGCCCGACCGGACCCTGTACGACTGCCGCCACCGCACCCGGCTGCCCGGCACCGAGGTCCGCGCCGAGGGCCAGGAGCCGACGAAGGACGCGAGCGTCAACCGCGCGTACGCGGGGCTCGGAGCCACCTTCGAGCTGCTGCTCAAGGCGTACGGACGCCGGTCGATCGACGGCAACGGGCTGCCGCTGATCGGTTCGGTGCACTACGACGAGAAGTACAACAACGCCTTCTTCGACGGCGAGCAGATGGTCTTCGGCGACGGGGACGGCGAGATCTTCCTGGACTTCACCGTCGCCATCGACGTGATCGCCCACGAGCTGACGCACGGCCTCACCCAGTACACGGCCAACCTGAGCTACTACGGCCAGTCCGGCGCGCTCAACGAATCGATGTCCGACGTCTTCGGCTCCCTGGTCAAGCAGTACTCACTGGGCCAGAGCGCCGACCAGGCCGACTGGCTGATCGGCGCCGGACTGCTGGCACCCGGCGTCCAGGGCGACGCCCTGCGCTCCATGAAGGCGCCGGGAACCGCGTACGACGACGACGTGCTCGGCAAGGACCCGCAGCCCGCGAAGATGGAGGACTACGTCCACACCAGCGAGGACAACGGCGGAGTGCACCTCAATTCGGGCATCCCGAACCGCGCGTTCTATCTGCTGGCGACGGCACTCGGCGGCAATGCGTGGGAGCGGGCCGGGCAGCTCTGGTTCGATGTGCTCACAGGTGGTCAACTGGCCGTGGACGCGGACTTCGCTTCCTTCGCCCGGTTGACGGTGGCCGCGGCCCGCAGCCGCTTCGGGGAAGGCGACGAGGCGGAGGCGGTCCTGAAGGCATGGTCGGAGGTGGGCGTACCGACCGCGTAGCGCACACAGCGGGCATTCCCGGGCCCGTCCGGCGATGGAGGACACCACATGCGGATCCAGGTCAGCAGGACCGGCGGCTTCGCCGGCATCGCACGCCACCGCGAGGTCGACACCACCGGACGGGCCGACGCCGGGGAGTGGGAGGCCCTGGCCGAATCGGCGCTGGCCGCGGGCCACGACACCCCGCCCCCGGGCGTCCCGGACGGCTTCCGGTACCGGATCACGATCGGCGACCGCACGATCCACTGCGCGGACCCGAAGCTGACCGACGCCCAGCGCGCACTCATCTCACGCGTCCTGAAGGAGGGGGCGTGAGCGGGGCGTACGCCGCCTGACTGCACGGGTCGAAACCCCCGGCTCCGGGCCGGAAACCCCGGACCGGGGCAGCAATGGGAACCCCGGCTTCCGCAGCCGCTTCGGGGCCCACCCGCACGGCCGCCCTCGCACCCCTCGGTCCCAGGTGGCCTCAGCGGCCTCGGGCGACTGCGTCGACCGCCGGACCGGGGCCAGGGTCAGAACCCGAGCTTCCGCAGCTGCTTCGGGTCGCGCTGCCAGTCCTTGGCCACCTTCACGTGCAGATCCAGGAAGACCGGCGTGCCGAGCAGGGCCTCGATGTGCTTGCGCGACTTCGTGCCGACGTCCTTCAGCCGCTTGCCCTTCGGGCCGATGATGATGCCCTTCTGGCTGGGGCGCTCGATGTAGACGTTGGCGTGGATGTCGAGCAGCGGCTTGTCCGCCGGGCGGTTCTCGCGCGGCAGCATCTCCTCGACGACGACCGCGATGGAGTGCGGCAGCTCGTCCCGTACGCCTTCGAGCGCGGCCTCCCGGATCAGCTCCGCGACCATGACCATCTCGGGCTCGTCCGTGAGGTCGCCCTCCGGGTAGAGCGGCGGGCTCTCCGGGAGCAGCGGCGCGATCAGGTCGGCCAGCAGGCCCACCTGCTTGTCCTTCACCGCGGAGACCGGAATGATCTCGGCCCACTCGAAGCCCAGCTCCTCGCCGAGGCGGGAGACGGCGAGCAGCTGCTCGGCGAGCTGCTTGGAGTCGACCAGGTCGGTCTTGGTGATGACGGCGATCTTCGGGGTCTTCTTGATGCCCGCGAGTTCCTTGACGATGTACTTGTCGCCGGGGCCGAGCTTCTGGTCGGCGGGCAGGCAGAAGCCGATGACGTCGACCTCGGCCCAGGTGGTCCGCACGACGTCGTTGAGACGCTCGCCCAGCAGCGTGCGCGGCTTGTGGAGGCCGGGGGTGTCGACCAGGATCAGCTGGGCGTCCTCGCGGTGCACGATGCCGCGCACGGTGTGCCGGGTGGTCTGGGGCCGGTTGGAGGTGATCGCCACCTTCTGGCCGACCAGAGCGTTCGTGAGGGTGGACTTGCCCGCGTTGGGGCGGCCCACGAAGCAGGCGAAGCCGGCCCGGTGGGGGGCGTTGTTCGCAGCCCGCTGTGCAGCGGCTTCTGTGTCAGGTCGAACGCTCATGGCGCCCATTGTCCCCGATCCTGACCGCCCTGCCGTACCAACCGCCGCGACGATGCCTCTGCCGCGTCGTCTCAGGCCCTACGGGTACGGCTCCGACGGGCCCGTATCCACATCCCCGCGCCCCCGCCGACGATCACCAGCAGGACCCCGGCCACCAGCCAGGGCAGTGCGAAGTACGGGGCGGTGGCGGACTCGCGGGTGTCCCGGGCACTCGCCGTCACTTTGATCTCGCCCCATTCCAGCTGCGGCGCGCCGGCCCACTGTTCGGTCAGCCGGACCCGCTGGCGGGGCAGCAGCTCGGAGGGGATCTTCTTCAGGTCACGGGCGAGCAGGGTGCGGCCGAAGAGTCCCTCGGCCCTGAGGGCGACCTTGGGGTTGAGGGTGACATTGCCCCGGTTGTGCAGCGTGTACGAGATGACGGCCCTGCTCTTCCCGGTGCCCGGGACCAGCGGCTGGCTGTGCTCGACCCGGATGTCGTCCACGGAGAGAGCGGGCATGGCCGGTCCGTTCACCCGCAGATAGATCCGCGCGCCGACCGCCTTGCGGATGCCGACGGCGACGGCTCCCGCGTCGGCCGGGTCGATGCGTTCGTCGAGGGCGACGAGGGCGCCGGGGTGGTCGCCGGGCTCGGCGTCCTCGGGGACGGTGATGGTGAGCGGAACGGTGACGGAGCCGTGCGGCCGCACGGTGACCCGGTCGCGGTCGGTCCTCGCCCAGGCGCCGATCGAGCGCTGCTTCTCGTTCTGGGCGCGGACGGCGAATCCGCCGTCGCGTGCGGTGTTGTACGCGTCGGCCGCGTACAGCCGGAAGGTCTGCGGCCGGTCCGTCTTGTTGGTGACGGTGACCTTGTCGTCGAGTGTGGCGCCGGGGTCGGCGGAGAGGTAGAAGTACGGGCGCTGACCGGCCTGTGTGGTGGCCGGGTAGACCGACCAGCCGCCGTTGTCCGCGGCGTGGGCCGTGGGGGCGCCGGTCAGCAGGAGGACGCCGGCCAGGAGGAGTACGTACAGCTTGCGCACGGTGCAGGGCCTCCGGGTTGGTCGGTCGGGGGTCGGGACGGGCGGTCCGGGCGGGTGCGCGCCCGGTCCACCGGTCGGTCGGGGCTGCTCGGTCACGTGAGCGTGAGAGTGAGCACGCCGGAGTACGCGCCGGGGGCGGTGTACGCCGGTACGGTCAGCGCGAGCCGGGCGTCGACGGTGAACTCACCGCCGGTGAGGGTCCCGTTCGGCGCGGACGCCAGGGTGGCGCCCGAACTGCCGACCGGGCCCTCGGAACCGGCCGCACAGGTGCTGGCACTGCCGGCCTTCGTCGCGCAGACCGGGGTCCAGCCGAGAGCGGACGCGCCGATCGTCGCGCCGCCCGGGCCCTTGAAGTCGGTGACCTTTCCGGTCAGGGACCAGCCGGCGGGTCCGCCGCGGTAGTCCTCGACCGTCACCGTCCGGAGGGAGCCGCGGGAGGCGCCGCCCTTCCCGAAGTCGACCGCCGACATGTCGACGGTGTCCCCGGCCTGGACCATGGAGAGCGTGCCCGCCTTGACGGACGTGTTGAGCTGCTGGCTGCCGTCCGGGATCTCCCCGCCGCCATTCGTGACGGTGTAGGCCTGCGGGCCCGCCCCCTTGGCCGCGTCCCAGCTGCCGCCCTCGTAGGCGACGATGCCGGTGGTGGCCGGATCGCTGACGGTCAGCCGGCCGCTGAAGCCGCCGGAGCCGTCCGCCCGGACGGTGGCCGCGTCGGCGGTCTGCTGGTCGCCGGCCCGGCCCGCGAGCGTGATGTCCGCGCCCGGGGTGAACTTCGACCCGGTCACGGTGACCGCGTCACCGGCCCGGCCGGATGCGGCCCCGAGCTGGATGGCCCGCTCGTTGACCGGGACGCCGCCGTCCGTCGCGATGATCGTCTCGGAGACGGGAGCGGGCGGGTCCGTCACCGTGCACGGGGTGTCCAGCTCCATGATGTAGCTGGTGTGGATGTTGTAGTCGCCCGGCGACAGCGTGATCTGGCCGGGCGCGGTGACCGTGAACGTACCGGTCATCGAGAACGACGGGAAGTCGCCCTTGCCGGGGACCGGATCGTTCTTCTTCGGGCCCGCGACGGTGACGCTCGCGGACTGCGCGCCGCCGACGGTGACCTTGCCGGTCGGCGTCATGATGTCGGCGGGCAGCGCCAGATCGACCGGGTTGCTCGCGGCCGGTTCGACGACGGTGTACGTGACCGTGACCGTGTCGCCCACCATCGGGGCGGCGTTGTCGACGGTGATCTCGGCCTTCGTCGTCCCGTCGATCGGTGGGATGCCCGCGATGGCCGGCGGGATGCAGTGCGTGGGGAAGTCCACCGGCACGGAGGCCGTCATCGTGGCCTGCGCGGGGCTCGCGAGCCCCCCTCCCCCAGCGACGACGAGCGCACCCACGCCCAGCGCGGCGGCCCAGCGGCGGCCGCGCGCGGGACGTGTTCGGGCACCGGATCTTCGCATGCTGATTCTTCGTACGGTCGGACGCATGGAGCCCCCTCCTGCCGGATGCGGCGCAGCGGCTCTTCTGCGCCGACAGGGGGCCCATTGACGACTCCGGCCGAAAAGAAGTCAATGGCAGCGAAATGCACTGACTGATGGACCATCAGATGCTGTCAAGATCCTCGTTCCCCTCACATGGTGTGCGAACGCCCCGCGCCGGTGGGGTGCGGGGCGTTCGTACACGGTGTGTTGATTCTGTCGGCGTCAGCCCGCCGTCACGCTGACCCGCAGCGTGCCGTCGGGTCCGGCGAGCAGCACCGGTGTGTCCGGGCCGCCCAGGTCCCGTACCGCGGCACGGTCCGCGTCCGACGGGGTCTGCGCCTCGGAGACGACCGCGGCTGCCTCCAGCGAGGTGGCGCCGCTGGCCACGGCCATCGCCACGGCGGTCTGCAGCGCGCTGAGCTTCAGCGACTCCAGCCGCACGGTGCCCGCGACGTACGTACGTCCGGTCTCGTCCCGTACGGCCGCGCCCTCCGGCACACCGTTGCGGGCACGGGCGCTGCGCGCCAGCGTGACGATCTTGCGGTCCTCGGGGCCGAGTTCGGTGCTCTCAGTCATGTGCCGAGCATACGAACCAGGGAGCTCGTCCCCCGCCCCGCCCCACCCCCGCGGGACCTATGCCCGGTCGAGCCTCAGCCGCTCGGCCTTCGGCAAGCCCGCGACCACCAGGTCGTAGGAGTCCTCGATCAGGTCACGGAGCACCCGGTCCGGCACCCCGGACACCGTCACCGTGTTCCAGTGACGCTTGTTCATGTGCCAGCCCGGCACCACCGCGTCGTACTCCTCCCGCAGCCGCACCGCCTCGTCCGGATCGCACTTGAGGTTCACCGACAGCGGACGCGCGTCCAGCGTGCTGAGCGCGAACATCTTGCCGAGCACCTTGAAGACGGACGTCTCCGGCCCGAACGGGAACTCCTCGACGCTCGCGTTGAATTCCAGGCAGAACGCCCTCAGCTGCTGCGGAGTCACTCCGCGTCCACCCCCTCCTGCCCCACGGGCTCCACCAGCACCGTGACGATCTTGTTCCGGCGGCCCGCCGTGGACTCCGCCGTCAGCCGCAGCCGACGGCCGTCCGGCAGATCGACGACCGCCGACGCCCCGGCGATCGGCACCCGGCCCAGCGCCTTCGCCAGCAGTCCGCCGACCGTTTCCACGTCCTCGTCGTCGTACTCGTCGAGGTCGAACAGGTCCCCGAGGTCGCCGATGTCGAGGCGCGCGGTCACCCGGAAGCAGCCGTTCTCCAGCTCCTGGACGGGCGGGAGTTCACGGTCGTACTCATCGGTGATCTCACCGACGATCTCTTCGAGGATGTCCTCGATGGTGACGATGCCCGCCGTACCGCCGTACTCGTCGATCACGACGGCGACATGGCTGCGCTCCTGCTGCATCTCGCGCAGCAGATCGCCGGCGTTCTTCGTGTCGGGCACGAACGCCGCCGGCCGCATCGCCGTGGAGACGAGATCGGCCTCCGACTCCCGGTTGATGTGCGTCTTGCGGACCAGGTCCTTGAGATACACGATGCCGACGATGTCGTCCTCGTTCTCCCCGGTGACGGGAATCCGCGAGAAGCCGGAGCGCAGCGCCAGGGTCAGCGCCTGCCGGATCGTCTTGTACCGCTCGATGCAGACCAGGTCGGTCCGCGGCACCATGACCTCGCGTACGAGCGTGTCGCCGAGCTCGAAGACGGAGTGCACCATGCGGCGCTCCTCGTCCTCGATCAGCGACTCCGCCTCGGCGAGGTCGACCATCGCCCGCAGTTCGGCCTCGCTGGCGAACGGTCCCTTGCGGAACCCCTTGCCCGGCGTCAGCGCGTTGCCGATGAGGATCAGCAACTGCGGGACCGGGCCCATGACCCTGGCCAGCGGCAGCAGGACGTACGCCGCCGCCGTCGCCGTGTTCAGCGGGTGCTGACGGCCGATGGTGCGCGGCGACACGCCGATGGCGACGTAGGAGACGAGGACCATCACGGCCATGGCGACGGCCAGAGCCTCCCAGGTCTCCGGGAACTCCTTCAGGCAGGCATACGTGACGAGCACACCGGCCGACATCTCGCAGGCGACCCGCACCAGCAGGGCGACATTGAGATAGCGGGTCGGGTCCGCCGCGACCTGTTCCAGCTTCTGGCTGCCGCGCCGCCCGGAGCGGACCGCCTCGGCGGCCCGGAAACTCGACGTACGGGCGATGCCCGCCTCCGCGCAGGCCGCCAGCCAGCCGACGACGACCAGCAGCACGGCACCCAGGACAAGGGGAACGCTCACGACACGGTGGGGGCGGGCGACGGGCCGCTCAGGCCACGTTCGGCACGCCAGCCGTCGACGATCGCGGCCTGGAGACCGAACATCTCGACCTTCTCGTCCGGCTCCTCGTGGTCGTACCCGAGGAGGTGCAGCACTCCGTGGACGGTGAGGAGCTGGAGCTCCTCGTCCATGGAGTGCTGCGTCGACGCATCCTCGCCCTGCTGTTTGGCGACCTCGGGGCAGAGCACGATGTCACCGAGGAGCCCCTGCGGGGGCTCCTCGTCGTCCTTGGACGGCGGACGGAGTTCGTCCATCGGGAAGGACATGACGTCCGTGGGCCCCGGCAGGTCCATCCACTGGATGTGGAGCTGTTCCATGGCGTCCGTGTCCACCACGATCACCGAGAGCTCGGAGAGGGGGTGGATCCGCATCCGCGCGAGCGCGTAGCGGGCGATGTCGAGGATCGCCTGCTCGTCGACCTCGGTTCCGGACTCGTTGTTGACGTCGATCGACATGGTGCGGCGCGACTACTTCCCGTGGTGGCTGTCTCGGTTGTCGTACTTCTCGTACGCGTCGACGATACGGCCGACGAGCTTGTGCCGGACGACATCCTGGGAGGTGAGCCTGGAGAAGTGCACGTCCTGGATGCCTTCGAGGATGTCCTGGACCTGGCGCAGACCGCTCTTGGTCCCGGTCGGCAGGTCGACCTGCGTGACGTCACCGGTGACGACGATCTTCGAATCGAAGCCGAGCCGGGTCAGGAACATCTTCATCTGCTCGGCGCTGGTGTTCTGCGCCTCGTCGAGGATGATGAACGCGTCGTTGAGCGTCCTTCCGCGCATGTATGCCAGCGGCGCCACCTCGATCGTCCCGGCCGCCATCAGTCGGGGGATCGAGTCGGGGTCGAGCATGTCGTGCAGCGCGTCGTAGAGGGGGCGCAGATACGGGTCGATCTTCTCGTAGAGCGTGCCGGGCAGGAAACCGAGCCGCTCGCCCGCCTCGACGGCGGGGCGGGTCAGGATGATCCGGTTGACCTGCTTGGACTGCAGGGCCTGGACGGCCTTCGCCATGGCGAGGTAGGTCTTGCCGGTGCCCGCGGGACCGATACCGAAGACGACGGTGTGTTTGTCGATCGCGTCGACATACCGCTTCTGGTTGAGCGTCTTGGGACGGATGGTGCGGCCGCGGCTGGAGAGGATGTTCTGGGTGAGTACCTCGGCCGGTGTCTCCGGACCGTCCCCCTTGCCGCTCTCGGTTGCCTTGAGCATGGCGATCGAGCGTTCCACTGCGTCCTCCGTCATCGGCTGACCGGTGCGGAGCACCAGCATCATCTCGGCGAACAGGCGCTGGATCAGAGCGACTTCCGTCGCGTCCCCGGCGGCGCTGACCTCGTTTCCCCGGACATGGATGTCGGCCGCCGGGAAGGCCGTTTCGATCACGCGCAGCAGGGAGTCGCCTGAACCCAGCACGGTCACCATCGGATGCTTGGCCGGTACGGTGAACTGGGCTCGCGCCTGGCCCGGCGCGGGGGTCTGGTCTGTGGATGTCTGAGTCATGGGCCGGCTCTGTGGCCTGCACATACCTCCCGTTGCAAGGTTCTCGCCGATCGACAACCTCTGGATTACCAAGCCTACGACTCCGCACTGACAACACCGAGGGCTTTTCCGTACGCACTGCGAACGTGCGTGCCCCGGGTCACGCCGGGCGGCGGAAGCCGATCGTCGGGACGGCCCGGCGCAGCGGCCACGGCCGGGCGGCCGTGGGCAGCAGTTTGTCCAGGAACGCGTAGCGCTGGAGCGCGGCCGGGTCCTGGTCGGCGAAGGTGCGGACCTGCTGCCACCAGGCGGCGATCTCGTCCCAGTCGGGTGCCGACAGCGATCCGCCGAACTCCTGCACCGAGAGCGCCGCGGTCAGTCCGGCGAAGGCCAGCCGGTCCGCCAGCGGCCAGTCCGCCAGAGTGCCGGTGACGAATCCGGCGACGAAGACGTCGCCCGCCCCGGTCGGGTCGAGGGCCTCGACCTCGATCGCGGGTACTTCGGCGCTGGCCCCGGTCGCCGCGTCCACCGCGTACGCGCCCTCCGCGCCGAGGGTGACCACGGCGAGGGGCACCCGCTCGGCCAGGGCGTGGGCGGCGGCGCGCGGGCAGTCGGTGCGGGTGTAGCGCATCGCTTCCTCGGCGTTGGGGAGGAACGCCTGGCAGTGTCGCAGGTCGGTGAGGGCGTCCAGGTCCCAGCGGCCGGTCTCGTCCCAGCCGACGTCGGCGAAGATCCGGGCGCCGTTCCCGGCCGCCTTGGCGACCCAGGGCTCGCTGCGGCCGGGGGCGAGCGAGGCGATGGCGGCGCGGGCGCGCGGCGGGCAGCGCGGGAACACGGGTTCCTCGGCGGGGATCGCGGCGCCCGGGGTGCCCACCGGGCCCGGGGCCTCGTGGCCGTGCGAGACCATCGTCCGCTCGCCCTCGTACGCCATCGAGACGGTCACCGGCGAGTGCCAGCCGGGGACGGTGTGCGACATGGACAGGTCGATGCCCTCGCCCTGCTCCAGGGCGTCCCAGCAGTACTCGCCGTAGTGGTCGTCGCCGAACGCGGCGGCGAGTGAGGTGTGCAGTCCCAGCCGGGCCAGCGCCGTGGCCATGTTGGCGACCCCGCCTGGGCTGGAGCCCATGCCGCGCGCCCAGGATTCGGTACCGCGCACCGGGGCGCTGTCCAGACCGGTGAAGATGATGTCGAGGAAGACCGTGCCGGTGAGGAAGACGTCGCAGTCGGGGTCCTGCGGGGCGCGCAGCCCGTCCAGTGGGTCGATGCCTGGAATGTCTGTGCTCACCTTGCACTCCCCGGTCGTGGCAGATCTGGCCAGTGTGCCCGATGCGCGCCGGTATCCGGAGGGTCCGCGCCGCCGCTTCCGAAGAGCGCGCGCCCGCCCCGTACAGAGGGATGCTGACCTGCATAAACATGCGCTGCTACCCGCATGAACGAAGGGCAAACGCATATGTGCCCCAGATCACACAGGGGTGCCTTTCGGTCGACTGGGCGCAGTTGATACAAATTGGGCCCGCGAGCCCCGTCTGCGACAGCTGCCGACGCGTGCACCGCCTTCCCCGCATTCCCGCATTGCCCTCGCCTGCCCCCCTGCCTCCTTCGCCGCTTCGGCATGTCTTCAGGAACGCCCATGTCCTCGCGCCCTCGCGCCGCGTGGCCCCTGGTCGCCGTGTTCACCGCCGGTTACCTCGCCGCCTATCTGCTCCCCACCATCGTCGGGCGGCTCTCCGTCCATCTCGGTCTCAGTACGGCCCAGGCCGGTCTGGCGGGCAGTGCTCTGCTGCTGAGTTCGGCGACCGCCGGGTTCACGCTGGCGGGCCGGGTCGAGGTGTACGGGCCGCGGAGACCGGCGCGGGTCGGGCTCGTGCTGGCCATGGCGGGGTACGGCTGCGCCGCGCTGGCGAGTTCCGTGCCACTGGTGCTCATGGGCGCGGTGATCGGCGGTTTCGGCTCCGGTACGGCTACGGCGGTGGCCGCCTCGGGCATCGCCGCCCAGCGCGATCCGCACCGAACCTCGTCGCTCGGTCTGCTGAGCGTCTCCGCGACGGCGGGCGCCCTCTATCTGACGATCCCGCACCTCGGCGGCGGCCACCGGCTGCCGTTCGCCTCGATCGCCCTGGTCGCCCTGCTCGTCTGGCCCGCCACGGCACGGCTCGGCCGCGCCGCGACCGGTGGCCCTGCCGCTCCCGTCTCCCGTCGGCTGCCGCACCGCCGCTCCGGCCTGGTGCTGGCGGGCGGCATGCTCGTCTGGTCCATGGCGCAGAACGCCCTGTGGGGCGTCAGCAGCCGGATCGGGGTGGTGCAGGTGGGGCTCTCCGAGGTCACCATCGGCGCGGTGTTCGCCGCCGCGCTCGGTGCGGGGCTGCTCGGTGTGATGGGCGCCGGGATGCTCGGGGCCAGGCTCGGCCGGGCGGTGCCGATCGGTGTGGGCACGCTGATCATCGCGGCGAGCATCGTGCTCAGCTCGTCCGCCCAGAACCTCGGCTCGTTCGCGACCGGCGAGATCCTGTGGAACACCGTCTATCCGGTGGTCCTGTCGTATCTGATCGGCCTGGCCGCGTCCCTGGACGTGCGCGGGCGCTGGGCGGTCCTCGCGGGCTCCGCGTCATCGGTCGGGGTGGCCTGCGGGCCGGTCCTCGGCAGTGTGCTGTCCGAACAGGCCGGGTACCCGGTCATGGGCCTGGTCCTGGGCGCCGTCACGCTCCTGGTCGCGGCCCCGGTCACGGCCGTCGCCCTGCACACCGGTGGCCGTCCGCTGGTGCCGGGATCGGTGCGCCGCCGGGGTGGCGCCCCGGCCGCGCTGCTCGCCGTCACCACCGGCGCGGTGCCCGGCGCCGTGCCCAGATTGGGCGCGCCCGAGCAGGCCGTCACGGAGATCAGCCTGCCCGTGCGCCGCAGGCGCCCGGTCAGGAACGCGTTCCGGACGGCCGGTCCGTCGGGCGGGGCCGGTCAGTCGAACGCGTACGCCTCGACCTCGGACAGGTAGCGCGCCCTGCGCTCCTCGTCGTGGTCGAGGAAGGCCGCCTCGAAGGAGTTGCGGGCCAGCGTGCGCAGTTGGTCCCGGTCCAGGCCGAGCGCCTCGTGGACGGCGTGGAAGGTGTCTCCGACATAGCCGCCGAAGTAGGCGGGGTCGTCGGAGTTCACCGTGCAGAGCAGCCCGGCGGCCATCATGTCCCGCAGCGGGTGCTGTTCCAGGGTGTCGATGGCGCGCAGCCGCACGTTGGACAGCGGGCAGAGGGTGAGCGGTACCCGGTCGGCGACCAGCCGCTTCACCAGGTCCGCGTCCTCCATGCAGCGCAGCCCGTGGTCGATGCGTTCGACGCCGAGGACGTCCAGGGCCTCCCGGATGTACTCGGGCGGGCCCTCCTCGCCGGCGTGGGCGACCTTGCGCAGCCCGAGCGCTCCGGCGGCCTCGTACACCTCGCGGAATTTGGCGGGCGGGTGCCCGACCTCCGCCGAGTCGAGACCGACCGCGCTGATCCGGTGCAGATACGGCTTCGCGGACTCCAGGGTCCGCAGCGCCGATTCGGCGGACTGGTCGCGCAGGAAGCACATGATCAGCTGGGTGGAGATGCCGTGCTTCTCCTCGCTGCGGTCCAGCGCCCGGCCGAGTCCCTCGACGACGGTGCCGATCGGGACGCCACGTGCGGTGTGCGCCTGCGGGTCGAAGAAGATCTCGGCGTGCCGGACGCCCTGGGCGGCGGCGCGGGTGAGGTACGCGTCGGCGAGTTCCTCGAAGTCCTCCTCGGTCCGGAGCACGGCCATCAGCGCGTAGTACACATCGAGGAAGGTCTGCAGATCGTCGAAGAGATAGGCGGTGCGGAGTTCTTCGGTGTCCGCGTACGGCAGTTGTACGCCGTTGCGTGCGGCGAGCGCGAAGGCCAGCTCGGGTTCGAGGGTTCCCTCGATGTGGAGGTGGAGTTCGGCTTTGGGGAGATGCACGGGTATTTCACGCTCACAAATGGTGGTACCGATGTGTGTCAGATGTGCCGGGTGGGCACGGGGACCCGGCCGAGGTCCCGGGCGACGGTCAGTTCGCCCTCGAACCCCGCGGCGCGGGCCTGGGCCTCGAAGTCGGCCGGGTCGTCGTACCGCTGCGAGAAGTGGGTCAGCACGAGGTGGCGTACGCCCGCGTCCCTGGCCACCCGGGCAGCCTGGCCGGCGGTCAGATGGCCGTGGTCGGTGGCGAGCCGTTCGTCCTCGTCGAGGAAGGTCGATTCGATGACCAGCAGGTCGCATCCCTCGGCGAGCACGTGGACTCCGTCGCAGAGCCTTGTGTCCATGATGAACGCGAACCGCTGGCCGCGCCTGCGCTCGGAGACGTCGTCGAGGGTGACGGCACCGAGGGCGCCCTCGCGCTGGATCCGGCCGACGTCGGGGCCCTTGATGCCGTGTTCGGCGAGTTTCGCGGGGAGCATGCGGCGCCCGTCGGGTTCGACGAGCCGGTAGCCGTACGACTCGACGGGGTGCGAGAGCCGGTGGCTGCTGAGTGTGTACGCGTCCGTGGTGGCGAGCACCCCGTCGACGGCGACCGGGGCCTCGGTCAGCTCGACGGACTCGCGGTAGGCGGTCGCGTACCGCAGCCGCTCGAAGAAACGCTGCCCGCTCGCCGGATAGTGCGCGGTGACCGGGTGCGGGACCTGGTCGAGATTGATCCGCTGGATGACCCCGGCCAGGCCGAGCGAGTGGTCGCCGTGGAAGTGCGTGACGCAGATCCGGTCGATGTCGTGCGCGGCGACGCCGGCCCGCAGCATCTGGCGCTGGGTGCCCTCACCCGGGTCGAAGAGGATGCCCTCGCCGTCCCAGCGCAGCAGATAGCCGTTGTGGTTGCGGTGCCTGGTCGGGACCTGGCTGGCGGTGCCGAGGACCACGAGTTCGCGTACGGACACGGTGTGCTGCCGACCGTTCTAGCCGGGGGGCCACTGGAGTCCGCGGCCGCCCAGGACGTGGGCGTGCGCGTGGAAGACGGTCTGCCCGGCGCCGGAGCCGGTGTTGAGGACGACCCGGTAGCCGGTGTCCACGATCTTCTCGTCGGCGGCGACGTTGCCGGCCTCGCGCAGTATGTCGGCGGCGATGGCCGGTTCGGCGGCGGCGAGGGCGGCCGCGTCCGGGTGGTGGACGCGGGGGATGACGAGTACGTGGGTGGGGGCCTGGGGGTTGATGTCCCGGAAGGCGACGGTGGTTTCGGTCTCCCGGACGATGGTTGCCGGGATCTCACCCGAGACGATCTTGCAGAACAGGCAGTCTGGCTGCGGTTCTCCCGCCATGGGGCTGACTCCTCGGTCGGTGGTGATCGTTGTACGGCATGGTATCGGGACGTCCGCGGCGGGTGCCCCTTCCCGTGACCAGGGGCTCCGCACCCTGACCCCCGCGCCTCGAACGCCGGAGGGACTGGAGAACCCGCCACGCCCGGGTTCGAGGCGCGGGGTCCCGGGCCGGTCTCTTATAAACAAAAACGAGCCCACGAGACATTGC